>CACZGA010000006.1 GCA_902780585.1 uncultured Erysipelotrichaceae bacterium
TGTCCTTTTTTTGCCATTTTATTATCTCCTTTATTTAATTTTATCAAAAGAAAAAGTAAACACATCTTTTTTTGTGTCTACTTTTATCTTACAACTTCAAATTATTAATTCTTCTTTTTTTATTATGGATTTACTTCTATTGTTGGTGGGTCTTCAGTTTGGTTACCATTACTATTATTGCCACCATTATCATTTGAATCTGGGTCTTTATCTTTTTCCTTTTCTTTTTCTTTTTTCTTTTCTAAAGTAAAGGTTGCTGCCTCACTTTGAATATCATTGTAATTTTTATATGTTGCGATTATTTTGTAATTACCATAGACACTGCCATCTGGGGTGAATGAGTATGATGTTTTATCTGTCCAAGTAATTAATATATCATCTTTATATATGTTATAACCAAATTTACCATGAGATTCGTTTCCTAATTCACCTGGAGATACAGCTGACCATGAAAGATTTGCTTTACCATTAGATTCTGTGACAGTGAAGTTTCCTGGCGCTCCTAGCTTATATTTAGACCAATCGTATTCTGTTGGTTCAGATCCTTTTTTGAAATATTCGTATACTGCTGCACCTCCTGGAACAGCTAGTCTAGGTGGGTTGCTTCCTGGAGAAATCCCTATTTTTACAACACTTTCTGGTTGAACGAATGCTTCTCTATTACCTTCCATTGCTCCTGCATTAACTAAGGCGTTAAATAAGTGGTCTTTTTGGATAGTAGCAGGGACGTTATGTAGTACATATCCTTGAGCAATTGATTCTTTAGTGAAACTATCATATCCATACCACATACCAATTGTAGTTTTAGTAGAATATCCAATTACCCATGAGTCACGTACTGCATCCCATGGCATGTTATAAGTGTTCATAGTATTTTCATCAAAGTTTGTAGTACCTGTTTTACAAGCGACGTTTTTAGGTGTTCCGCCTGATAGGGATACGTCTTGTAAGACACTTGATATCATAAAGGCTGTAGCATCGGACATTACTTGTTTTTTGTTTTCTTGGTGTTCTACTACTTCACCTGTTTGACGATATACAAATTTGCTTACTGAATATGGTTCATTATAGTATCCACCATTTGAGAAAGCTGAATAAGCGGCAGCCATTTCTAATGGGCTAACACCAGTGAAGGCCCCAATTGAATGAGCTTCATGTAGAGCAATAGTATCTGTTGTATCATTCTTGTTTTCTTTATTTACACATTTATCGGTTGCTCTATCATATTTATATCCTGATGCACATAATTCAGGAGTTAATCCTAAACCAGTTACAAATTCTTTTATTTTACTATTTTCAACATTTTGGAATGCTTTCAAGGCAGGTATATTACGTGATGTAGATAGTGCTCTTCTTAGAGTTACTTGTCCGTAGTAACCACCATCCCAGTTCTTTATTGATCTACCATTTGAATAGGTATATGGACCATCTACAAATTGTTCATAGGTTGACCAGTTATTATATTCTATTCCTGGACCATAATCGAATAATGGTTTAGCGGTACTTCCTGGTTGACGTTTAATTTGAGTAGCATAGTTATATTGTTTTGCTTGCCCTTGACTTCTAGAGTTAATGTTTCGACCATTTCCTATTGCTAGAATGGCACCTGTTTGAGATTCTAGTACAGCTACACCTGTTTGAACTCTATCATTAATCCAATTGTAGTTTTCTCCAGCTAATACTGAGTTAACAGCTAATTGTCTACCTTTATCTAATGTTGTATAAACTAACAATGGAGTTGTATATGGGTCAATACCATAATTGTTTAATAATTCTTCGGCAACTGTATCAATAAATCCTTGATATGGATTATCTGCAATTGTTCCGGCAGCAACTGTTAAGTCTTCTACGGGGATAGCATTAGCAATTTTTTCTTCTTCGGCTGTTATGTAACCAGCACGTCTCATTAGATATAATACAGTTTTTCTTCTTTTAGCAGCATTTTCTGGGTTAGCAGTTGGTCTATAAAAGTTAGGAGATTTAAACATTCCCGCTAGAATAGCTGCTTCACTTAAGTTTAATTCACTTACACTTTTACCAAAGTAAGCATTAGCTGCTTCTTCAACACCATAGATGTTTCCACCTAGGAAGTGGTTATTAACATAATATTCAATAATTTGTTCTTTTGAGTAGTCTTTCTCTAATCTAAATACAGCAAGATAAATATCTTCAAATTTACGGATAATACCTTTCTTTCCAGAAGTTAATTTACCATACTTATCTGTAAAACTGTTTTTAACAACTTGCATAGATAGGGTAGAAGCTCCACCAGCTCCAGAGTTTCCTACTAATTGGCCAATAGTAGCTTTTAAGAAACGAGGGGCATCTAAACCATTATGTTGGAAGAATCTTGAGTCTTCTGTAGCGATAATAGCATCTACTAGTACTTCTGGTAATTCATCATAGGTAACTTTTTCTCTTTTTTCTGATCCTAATTTAGCAATTTCTGATCCATCACTAGCATATATTCTTGATATTTCTAGGGTGTTTAGTTTGTCTTTTTCATATTTAGGGTCTGCTTGCTTTTTGATATATATAATGAATGCACTAAAGGCTATTAAGCATAGAATACCTATTGTTAAGACAAAGATGAAAAGTATATTTAATATTTTTTTCCTCTTTTTACCTTTTCTTGTTACAATATAAACTATTCCTAATATTAATAGTATAGCTATACTAATTGCCAGAGTTATTAGTTTTCCAAATATTAGATAACAGCTTAGTATTGCGGCTAAGATACCTAATATTATGGCGAACTTAGTACTTAGGCTCTTTTTAGGTTGTACTCTTTTCTTTAATTTAGTATTACTAGATCTAGTATTATTACTTGTTTTTTCTTTTTTTCTTCTTTTTATTTCTTTTTTTTGCATTTATTTACCTCCAATTAGTTGGTCTACTACTTTTAGATAGTCTATTCTAGGTTGATATTGGTCTTTCAATAAGTAGGCTTTTTCTTTAAAATAACTATGAGGAATTGATTTCCTATCTTCTTCTTTAATGAATTGTAAGAAGTCATTTGTTGTTAATAAGTATGTTTCATTTAGAACAGTAAATCTTACAATTAGAAAGGATATTCCTCCGTTTTTATTAATGTTTTCTAAGTGTTTTATTTGGTGTGGGTGAATATTACTTAGAGAAAAAGCAGTTTTACTTTTTGTTTCTTTAGCTTCAAAATCAATATATTTTCCTTTATAAAGTCCATTATAATCAGTTGTTGATGGTATTGTGAAGAAAGCTTCTTTAATAACAGCTTTATCACGTGATGGATAATCGACTTTAGTGATTTTGATAGGTGTTGGTTTTTTATAAATAAAAGCTTTTTCTGTTTCTTGGTAATAAAGATTAGAGTCATTTAACTCTCCTTCTAAGGTCATACCTCTATTTTTATAGTCTATTTCCTTATTGTTATTGGTAGAAATACTTCCTTTTTTTATACCATTCGGGTAGTTCATCTCATCACCTATGATTCATTATACTATAAAAATACTTATTTTTCCATAAATTTTTCTCTAAAAAGATTCAAAGATAAAGGGGGGTTAATAATTGACAAATATCTTAAGAAATGACATAATACTAGTGTAAGGGATTGGTGATATGGATGTATCAGAATAAGATTAAATTTGTACCGCAAGATATTCTCGAGAAGAGATTTAAAATTGATACTCGGGGTTATCGTATGAAGGAAGTAGACCAATATCTTGACGATATTATTAGTGATTATGAACAGTTTTTTGAAATTATTAATAATTTAGAAAAAGAAAAAGCTGATTTACTAGGAGAAATCATGAAATTAAAACAAGATTTACGTAATTGTAAATTAAATATGGAAGTTGCTTCTAGTACAAAAGGTAGTGGGGAAGTTACTAATGTTGATATTATGCGTAGACTTTCTCAACTTGAAAAAGCTGTTTATGGAATAATAAAACAGGATGAAGATGACGATGTAGGTGGAAACAATTAATATATAGACAAACGCTGGAGTTCTTGAGACTCTTGAGGAAAGTCCATGCTCACACAGGCTGAGATGCTTGTAGTGTTCGTGCCTAGGGAAAAAATAACCTAGGGTAGTTTAACTAACGGCGGTATTTTTCCTAAGTCTATTGATATGGAAAAAACTATAAAGTGCCACAGTGACGATGCTTTTCGAAAGAAAAGAGTGAAACGTGGTAAACCCCGCGAGTGAGAAACCCAAAATTTGGTAGGGGAGTCTTAACAAAGGAATTGAACGGAGTTAAGGACTAATCATTGATTAGTAGATAAATGTTTGTCGCCCGTAAGGGTACAGAACATGGCTTATGTATATTATTTGTTAATAAATTGAGGTGTCGTATGAAAGAATTAGGTGAGTATTTAAAACGCACTAGAATTGGCAACGGTGTAAGTATTACAGAAGCTTGCGAAGATCTAGAACTTTCAACCTCTCAACTTGAAAATATTGAAAGTGGAAATGTTAGAGCGTTTAAAGATGTTTATGAATTAAAAGACTATATTAAGTTGTATGCTAAATACTTGGGATTAGATTCAGATAAAGTAGTAGATGAATTTAATGGCTTTTTATTTCAGCATACATCTAGGATTTCTTTAGATGATATTGTTGCAGCACAAAAGAAAAAAGAAGCTGATGACAAAAAAGTTCATTCTCCTTATACAATTGAAGTAAAGGAAAAGAAATCTATATGGCCTGTTATAATAATTGTAGTTAGTGTGTTATTATTTATTACTTTATTATATTTCGTAGTTAGTAATATTAATAAGGCACCTAAAAGAGTAGATGAATTAAAGTCTATTAGTAGAGGAGATTTAAATTATGAATTTACCAACTAAAATTACGGTTGCTAGATTAGGGTTAACCGTTATTATTATCTTATTATTATGTGTACCATTTTCAGCGTTTGGAATTCATTTTCCAAAATATGATATAGGTGGAGTTATTGTAGAATTACAATATTTAATATCTGGAGTATTCTTTATTATTGCTAGTGTAACAGATTTCTTAGACGGATATATTGCTCGTAAATATAATATGGTTACTGATACTGGTAAAATACTAGATGCTATTGCTGATAAAGTATTAGTAAGCCCAATTTTAATTCTTTTAGCAGCAAATGGATTTATTCCAGTTATTGTTCCAGTTATTTATGTTACTCGTGATATTGTTGTTGATGCTATTAAGATGCAAGCTGCTAGTAAAGGTAAAGTAGTAGGAGCAATTAAATCTGGTAAATATAAGACTGCTACTATGATGGTAGGAATTACTTTAGTATTCTTCTATAATATGCCTTTTGAATTTATAAATATTCGTGTCGATTTATTTTTACTATATTTAGCTTGTATTATGGCTATAGTAAGTGCAATTGAATATTATAAATTAAATAAAGATGTAATGTTTTCATAAATTAAAAAATTATAATTGAAAAATTTTTATATTTAAAAATTCTCTTTTCTATAGGGAATTTTTTTATTTTTAAATATATATTTGTTCACTTTCAATAAAACAATTGTTCGAAAAAATGTTGCAAAAATAAAAAATGTATTATACAATGTTATTGTAAGTTATTTACGAGGAGGAAAACACATGGCTGTTAGTAAAGAAGTAAAAGATAAAGATAAAATGTTAGAGCAAGTATTAAATGATATTGAAAAACAATTTGGTAAAGGCTCTATTATGAAGTTGGGGGATAATAAACATTTAAAAGTAGATGTTGTTTCTAGTGGTGTTTTATCTCTTGATATTGCTTTAGGAGTTGGAGGATATCCTAAAGGTAGAATTATAGAAATATATGGTCCTGAGTCTAGTGGTAAGACGACATTTGCTTTACAGGCAATTGCTGAACATCAAAGACTTGGTGGAAGGGCAGCGTTTATTGATGCGGAACATGCTTTGGATCCTGTTTATGCTGAAAGATTGGGAGTTAATATTGATGAGTTATTATTATCACAACCTGACACTGGAGAACAAGCTTTAGAAATATGTGATGCTTTAGTTAGAAGTGAAGCTATCAGTATTATTGTAATAGATTCAGTAGCAGCGCTTGTACCACAAGCTGAAATCGATGGTGAAATGGGAGATTCTCATGTGGGATTACAAGCTAGATTGATGTCACAAGCTTTACGTAAGTTGAATGGTACTATTAGTAAAACAAACACAACAGTTATTTTTATTAATCAATTACGTGAAAAAGTAGGAGTAATGTTTGGAAATCCTGAAACTACTACTGGAGGAAGAGCATTAAAGTTCTATGCTAGTGTTCGTTTAGAGATTCGCCGTAGTGAACAATTGAAAATGGGTGATGGTGTTGTAGGTAATAAGACAACTGTAAAGGTTGTTAAGAATAAAGTGGCTCCACCATTTAAATCATGTGTTGTGGATATTATGTATGGTGAAGGGGTTTCACGTGAAGGTGAAGTAATTGATCTTGCAAGTGAAGCAAATATCCTAGAAAAAACTGGAGCTTGGTATTCTTATCAAGGAGAGAAACTTGGGCAGGGTAAAGAAAATGTTAAATTATTATTAAAAGATAATCCAGAATTATGCCAGGAGTTGGAAGAAAAAGTAAGAGCTTATTATGATATAAGTATTAATAAGAAAGATGAGAAAAAAGAAAAATAAATTTTATTTTTCTTTTTTTATTAGGATTCTTTTACGTAAATTTTTATTTGTTTGTATTTTTTTTTGCTTGTCATCTTATAAATTTGTTAAAATTAAAGTGGTGATATTATGATATGTCCAAAGTGTCATACATCTATTAAAGATGACAATCGATTTTGTGTAAATTGTGGAGTGGCTATTGAATCTAATCCAAGTAATAGTCAAGATATGGATGTTTGTCCTAATTGTAATATGAATGTAAAAAAAGGTTCTGAGTATTGCCTTCATTGTGGAACAAAATTTGGAATAATACCTAAAAGTACTAAAGAAGAAGAGGCACAATATATTAAACCTATTTATAAGTCAAATAATCTAACTACTTTTATTGTCTGTTTATTAATAAATATTTTTGTTTCTCCTTTTTTATTATTTAAAATTTTTGATTGGGCTTTTGAAGGAGCTACTTCAGACTTTAGTTATTTTTATTACTTTCTTATATTTGCAAGTGCAGGATTTATTGTTATTGCTTTTTATACTTTAATTAGTAGTTTTTTCAAAATGGCTTTAAAAAAATAAAAAAAAGAGATAATTATCTCTTTTTTTAACCACAATCTTTGGGCATTGAAGATAAACAACTAGCACAGGCAATTAAAAATAGAATAAAGCATATTATTGAAAAAATCATAATACCAAATGCTACTGTTGATATGGCTTTGGTAACTGCATTTTTAGGAGCTTTTACTCTAGAATATATTAGTATTATTATTCCAAGTGGTATAGTTATCATTCCAATATTATTATTATCTAATATACTAGGACAAAAAAATAGGAATGCACCTATAAGTGCTGCTATAATTGCCTCTTTTTGAGATTTTTTTTCTTCTTCGCTTATTTCAACTTCAGATTCTGTTTGGTTGTTGGGTGTTTCTGGTAATATTACATTAGTACCACAATAACCACAAAATTTTGTGTTTTCTTCTACTTCTTTTCCACAATTTCTACAATACATATATCTATTCCTTCTTAGTATTAGTATATCATAATGATTGGTTTTAGGGGGACTCTTTTTCTTGACAAGCATATCAATTGACACTAAAATAGAAGTAGATTAGGAGATGTTCTAGTCTAGATGGAGGAATTATATGAATCATATAGGAATCTCCATTTTACTTGTTATTGTTGGTCTAATTATTGGACTAGGTATAGCATATCTTATTAATTATCTACGTGATAAAGGTGTTTCTAAAAAAGCTGAGGATATGATAAATCAAGCTAAAAAAGAAATTGAAAAATTAAAAAGAGATGCTGCAATTGAACAAAAGGAAGAAGCTCATAAAGCAAAAATGGATTTAGATAAGGAAATTCGTGAAAAGAAAGCTGAGCTTAAAGAAAGTGAAAATAGATTATTGCAGCGTGAAGCAAGTATTGATAAACGTGATGAGATGTATCAAAAACGTGAAACTGCACTTGATGATCGTGAAAATAAACTATCTGAAAAGCAAGAAGAAATTCAAAATGAAAAAAGTAAAGTGGAGGAAATAAAGAAAGAACAACTAGAATTACTTGAGAAAATATCTGGATTTAGTAAAGACAAAGCGAAAGAACTTGTAATGAGTAAAGTTAAAGAAAGTATGTCTAAAGAAATTTCAGAGTATATTCGTGAGGCAGAAAACGAAGCAAAATTAGAGGCTGATAAGAAAGCTAGGGAGTTAATAGTTACTTCTATGCAAAAATATGCTGCTGATATTGCGAGTGATCAAACTGTTACTGTTGTGGATTTACCTAATGATGAAATGAAGGGTAGAATCATTGGTCGTGAAGGACGTAATATTCGTACTATTGAGGCCATTACAGGAGTGGATTTAATTATTGATGATACTCCAGAAGCAGTAGTCTTATCCAGCTTTGATCCGTTAAGAAGAGAGATTGCGAGAGTTACTTTGGAGAGCCTTATTAAAGATGGTAGAATTCATCCTACTCGTATTGAAGAGTTATATGATAAAACATGTAAAGACATGAAACAGAAAATTGTTCAATATGGACAAGATGCTACTTTTGAATTAGGACTTACTAAGTTTGATCCAGAGTTAATTGAAATAATTGGTAAATTACATTTTAGAACCAGTTATGGTCAGAATGCATTGCAACATTCTATAGAAGTTGCTGAGTTGTCAGGTCTTTTAGCTGGTGAGTTAGGGGAAAATGTTACTTTAGCAAAACGTGCTGGTTTATTACATGATATTGGTAAAGCTATTGATCATGAAGTTGAAGGTAGCCATGTAAGTATTGGAGTAGATATTGCGAAGAAACATCATGAAAATGAAGTTGTTATTAATGCTATTGCTTCTCATCATGGTGATACTCAAGCTACTAGTGTTATTTCTGTTATAGTTGCAATTGCGGATGCTTTATCTGCTAGTAGACCTGGAGCTAGAAATGATTCACTAGAAAATTATATTAATCGTTTATCTCAATTAGAAGAAATTGGTAATGAGATAAAAGGTGTTGAAAAGACTTATGCTGTTCAAGCTGGTCGTGAGTTAAGAGTTGTGGTTAAACCTGAAGAGGTTGATGACTTAGAGGCTCATAGAATTGCTCGTGAGGTTAAAGAAAAGATTGAAGCTAATATGAAGTACCCAGGTACTATTAAAATAACTGTTGTTCGTGAAACAAGAGCAGTTGAAGAGGCAAAATAAGAGGATTATTCCTCTTTTTTTTTCGAATAATAATATAGGAGGTGTATATATTTGAATAATAAAATATTACTTTTTTGGAAGATTGGTAAAAGAGTATATGAGGAACAAAATACTTGTGATAATCCTATTCAAAAGTATTCTGATTATTGTTCTTATTACTTTGGGAATAGTGTTTTATTCACAAGAGAGAATATTCATTTAATGAAGCGGTTTTATATGAATTTTCCTATTTATTATAAGGAAATGAATAAAGTTAGTTGGGATCAGTATAGATTATTACTTATGATTAAAAACAAAAAAGAAAGATTGTTTTATTATGCTCTTTCCTTGTTTTTTTCAGCTGATTATAGAGAATTGTCTGATTTTATAGATAATCAGTATTTTATTAGAATATAAAAACTCCTTTTTTTAATTTTGGCAATATTTTCCATGAAAAAAAGCGATTTATTATCGCTTTATGTCCAATATAATTGGTAAAATAATTGGTTTTCTGCCGGTTAATGAATTAATGTATGGATAAAGTGTTTCAGTAATATCACTTTTCATAGTAGCAAAGTTTGCTTTTGGATTATCTAAGTCTGCTTGTACTATTTGTTCAGCTTTATTTTCTATCTTGTGTATTAGTTCTTCATTTTCATTGACTAAGATAAATCCTCTAGTTGTGATATTTGGCTTGATTAGTAATTCTCTTTTTTTCATATCTACATTGATAATAACTACTAATATACCTTCATTTGCCATTATTTTACGATCTTTAATGACGGCACTACCAATTTCTCCAACTCTGTTACCATCTACATAAATGTCTGCCCCTGGTTTACTTTCTCCTCTGGTTATTACATGATTCTTTAAGCATAGTGTGTCACCATTTTTCATTATAAAGGTGTTTTCTTTTGGTATACCGCAGTTAATTCCAATATTTGCTTGTTTCTTTAACATACGATAATCGCCGTGAAAAGGCATTAAGTATTTTGGTCTTATTAGACGAATCATTAGTTTTATTTCTTCTTCATTTGCATGTCCGGAAGTATGTAAATCTTGAAGAATATTATTTGTATATACTTTTACACCTTTTAAACATAGTTTGTTTATTGTTTTAGTAATACTTAAAGCGTTTCCAGGTATGGCAGAAGATGAGAATATTACGACATCATCTGGCCTTAGTTTAATTTGTTTATGAGTACCATTTGATATTCTTGATAAGGCCGCTAAAGGTTCTCCTTGAGAGCCTGTACAAAGTATTGTTACTTCACCAGGTTTTAAATTATTTGCTTCTTCTGGCGTTATTAATATTTCTTTATGATCAATGTAACCACCATTTAGGGAAATATTAATATTGTTTTCCATACTTCTTCCGAAGATACATATTTTTCTATTATGTTTATAGCATGTTTCAAAGATATGCTTTACTCTATAAATATTAGAAGCAAATGTTGCGATGATTAATCTATTATTCTTCCATTGTTCAAACATTTCATTTAAGCTTTCATCAACAACTGATTCACTATTAGAAAAGCCTTCATTTAAGGCATTGGTAGAGTCTCCTATTAATAGGTCTACACCTTCTTCTCCTAATTTAGCCATTTTATATAAATCTGACATTGGTCCAATAGGAGTTAGGTCAAATTTATAGTCCCCTGTGCATATAATTCTTCCATCTGGAGTTGTAATACTAATACCATGAGAATCTGGTATAGAGTGAGTTAGTCTAAAAAACTCTACTTCAATTTCTTGGAATTTTAATCTTGTTTTGTCTGTGTAGACAAACAAATTATCGTAGCGAATATTACGATCTTGTAGCTTTACGGCAATTAATTCTTTGGCGTGATTAGGCGCATAAATTGCGGGAATATTAATACTTTGTAGTAAAAATGGTATTCCTCCTATATGATCTTCATGACCATGAGTAATTAATAACGCTTTAATTTTATCTTCGTTTTCTTTTAAGAAAGTGAAATCTGGTAAAACGTAATCTACACCCATTAGTTCACTTCCTGGAAAACTCACACCGGCATCAACAATAACAATCGAATCTTTATGCATTACACAATACATATTTTTTCCGACTTCACCCAAACCACCTAAAACGATTATTTTTGTGGCGTTTGGTTCTTCATTTTTCATATAATCTCCTTTCTTTTTTATAAGAACTAACTATGAAATTATACTACATTTTTTTTGTTTTGTCTATTAGTTGAGGCTTTTCCTAGTAAAATTGTTTGTAAATGTTTTTTTTATTTAGTTTATATATGATATAATTTAGATGGTGATGTAAATGGGATTATTTAGTAAAATTAAAAATATGTTTAAGGGATATGATGAAGACGAAAATAATATTCCTGAAAAAGAAATAGAAGAAGTTGATTCAGAGAAGGAGGTTGAAGAAATTGAGCCTTCTGAAAAAACTGTAGAAGAAGAAGATAATCAAGATATATCTGAGGAAGAGTTAGAAGAAGATGAAGAATCTGATAATATCTCTGAAGAAGATATAGATGATGAGCAAAATGAAGAAGATTCTGAACTAGAAGTAGTTGAGGAAGGACCTAAAAAGAAGAGTGGGCTATTTGGAATAGGCTCTAGGAAAGAAAAGAAGATTGAAGAAGAAAAGAAATCTGTTAAGGTATATGAAAAAGGCCTTTCTAGATCTAGAGAGGGATTTGTTTCTAAGTTAGCTAATCTTACAAATAAGTATAAAAAAATAACAGATGAATACTTTGATGAATTAGAAGAAATACTTATTATGGCTGATATTGGGGTTAATACAGTAATGGAATTTATGGATCGTTTAAGAGAAAGAGTTAAGAAAGAGAATATTACTGATCCTTCTGTATTGAAAGAAATTATTGTTGATGAGTTATTCATTATATATGTTAATGATGAAGTGCTAAGTAATAAAATTCAATATAGAGAAGAAGGACCTACTATTGTATTATTTATTGGTGTTAATGGAGTTGGTAAAACTACAACAATTGCGAAGTTAGCTAATAAAATGATTGATGAAGGTAAAAAAGTGTTGATGGTAGGAGCTGATACTTTTAGAGCTGGAGCTGTTGAACAATTACGTGAATGGAGTGTCAAAGTAGGTGCTGGCTTTTATGGAAAAGAAGAAAGTGATCCTGCTAGTGTGGTGTATGATGGAATAGAACTTGCGAAGAAAGAAGATTATGATGTTGTTTTAATCGATACAGCTGGAAGACTACAAAATAAAGTTAATTTAATGAAGGAACTTGAAAAGATTAATAAAGTAATTGATGGATTAGTAGATGGAGGAGCTAGTGAAACATTGTTGGTAATTGACGCTACTACTGGGCAAAATGGAATTAGTCAAGCTAAAGCTTTTCAAGAGATTACTAATATTACAGGAATTGTTTTAACAAAACTTGATGGTACCGCTAAGGGAGGAATTGTTTTAGCAATTAAAGAAAGTGTTGGTATTCCTGTTAAATATATTGGTTTAGGTGAGACAAAAGATGATTTACAAGTGTTTGATATAGAAAAATATATATATGGTTTATTTAAGGATATGATGTAAATGAAAAAAATAAATGAACATAATTTATTAGGAATAAAATTACAATTTTTAGTTACTGTTGTTGTGGCAATTGTTGGAGTAATAGCTATTTTTAAGAATAAGTTTTTCCCTTATTTTCAACTTGCTATGGGATTTGATTTATTCCTATTAGCTTATAATAATGCTAAAGTTTATCAGAAAAATAAAATGACTCTTATATATGTTGTGTTTGGGGTTTTATTGATTTGTTCGGCTTTATTAGCGTTGTTAGGAGTGATTTAATGGAAGATGTAGTTTACTATAATGCTCTTTATGATTTATATGGTTCTTTATTAACTGAAAAACAAAGAGAGTATTTTGAAGATTATTATTTTCATAATTTGAGTTATGCGGAAATGGCTGATAATTATGATGTAAGTAGAAATGCTATGTTTAAACAAGTACATATAGTAGTAGAAAAATTAAAAGAGTATGAAGAGGCTTTGCAATTGTTTAAAAAGAAAAAACTATTATTAGAACTTGCGGAAAAAGTGTCTGATAAAAAAGTAAAAGAAACTTTAGAAAACATCTTTTAGATGTTTTTTTGTTTTGTGCCTTTTTTTCTTGAAAAAGATAATTATTCTTAGTATAATTTTTATTAGAATGGAAAAGTAGTAAAGAGGGGATTATCATGTTTGATAGGATTATATATATAGGTGACGATTCTTGTAATGTTAAATTGAAAGATGATGCGCAAATTACAATGAATTTAATGAATCTTCATTTAGTTTTTGAGGATGATACTAAGAAAATATTGGCTGAAGTAGATGATTTAGATGGCAATATTTTAAAAGCTAGATTTTTAGGAGAAATAGTAGGGGATCGTTTAATTGGTGGTACTATACGTAAACCATCATTAAATGCTTCTATTAGAGTTATTGAAAATAATGAAATACCTCTTATTACTGGTTCAAATACTAAAGGTTTTATGGAATTAGGTGTTAGTCCTTTTTATGATGATTATCCTGTTTTCTTAGATGTTAATAGTTTCTTTAGTAACCACTTTGCTATATTTGGTAATACTGGTTCTGGTAAATCTTGTGGTACGACTCGTTTATTTCAAAATATGTTTCATGATGAGAGATTAGATCCTTATAAAGCTAATATATTTATATTTGATTCTTCTGGTGAGTACTATAGTGCTTTTAGTAATTTAAGTCAGATTAATCCTAATTATAATTATCGTTATATTAGTACAAATGAAACTGATGGGTTAGGAGAAAAACTACGTTTACCTATTTATTTATTAAATAAAGATGATTTAGCTTTATTATTACAATGTACTTCTCATTCTCAATTACCTATTATTGAGAGAATGTTAAAATTAGCATTAGTGTTTAGTCAAAATGATATGGATGCGAATGCTTATAAAAACCATTTAATTGCGAAGGCAATTATGAATATTTTATATACAAATGAAACTGCACCTAATAAGAGAAATGAAATATTCTCTATATTAGCAAGTTGTTCTACTAAAGAGTTTAATATGGAAGCTCCAGTACAAGGCGTTGGTTATGTTCGTAAGTTCCGTGAATGTTTCTTGATTGATAATAGTGGAAACTTTACGGAGAGTGTATTAATGAATGAATATTTAAATTCATTTATTAAAGAAGAGTATGATAATTATGAACCTCATGGGGGAGTATTCTATGATTTAAATACTTTAGAAAAAGCTTTGAACTTTACTTTAATTAGTGAAGGTTGGTTACGTAATGAACAGACTTATGGTGATTCTGTTACAATTCGTGTTCGTTTACATTCATTAATAGTAGGGGATAATGCTAAATACTTTGATGTTAAAGATTATATGTCATTAGATGCATTTCTTTCTTCTTTATTAATATCTGGAGGGAAGAAATATCAAATTGTTAATATTAATTTAAATGATATAGATGATGATTTTGCAAAGGTTTTAACAAAGATTTATTCACGTTTAATTTTTGATTTTTGTAAAGGTTTAAAAGAAAGAGCAAGTATTCCTTTCCATATTGTACTTGAAGAAGCTCATCGTTATATTCAAAGTGATCATGATAGATTCTTGTTTGGTTATAATATATTTGAAAGAATTGCTAAAGAAGGTCGTAAGTATGGTGTAATACTTGGGCTTATTTCTCAGAGACCAGTTGAAATTAGTGATACTGTTATTTCTCAATGTACAAATTTCTTAATATTTAAAATTAATCACCCTATGGATGTTGATTATATTCGTAAGATGGTTCCGCATATTACAGATGAGATTATTGAGAAACAAAAATCTTTACAAGCTGGTACTTGTTTAGGTTTTGGTTTAGGATTTAAAATTCCTTTAATTATTAAAATGAAAATGCCAGATCCAGCACCTTTGTCTGGAAACTGTGATGTTGTTAATATATGGTGTGGTTCTACACAACCTGCTTCACAACCTGTTTCTGTTGAGACAGGTGTTAGCACAGAAGTATCTGCAGGTGCACCAGCTAGTCCGCTTCCTGATGTTCAACATGTAACACAAACTGCTCCTGTTGAGGCAAGTGTTAGTGCAGAAGTATCTGCAGGAGCGCCTGTTAGTCCACTTCCTGATGTTCAACCCGCAACACAACCTCAAGCAGTTGCACCTGCTCAACCACAACCTGTTGTTGCTGTACCTGCACCAGTAGAAGTGCCTGCCGCTCCTGTAGTAGAGGTTCCTCAAGTTCCACAGTCAGTTGTTCAAACTCCTGTGGCTCCTGCTCAAGTACAAATGCCAGTTGCAGTACCAACTGCTGTTGCTCAACCTATAGCTCAACCACAACCTGTTGTTGAAGTGCCACAACAAACTGTTGTTGCTATTCCTACAGCACCAGCGGTTGTTCCTGAAGCTTCAGTTGCAGTACCACAACCTGTGGCGCCACAACCTCAAGTTGCTGCGCCAGTAAGTGAGCCAGTAAGTGAAGTGCCTGAGAAGTTTGATGATTCATTTGTTGTAACAACCCCAGTTGATGAGGTTCCAGATAATTTGTCTAATGATATTAATGCAAATGTGCCTGTTCAAGAAATAGCACAAGTTAATATCAATGCACAAGGTATGACTCAGAATGATGTTGTTCCTAAAACAGATACCGGAGAACCTTTACTTGATTTAGTAGATGATGACGATGATGATGATAAATTTGATGGTGATTATTAAAAAGTAGTGCTTTGCACTATTTTTTTTCTTTAATATGGTTTATTTGTTTGCTATAATAGGACTTAGGTGATGATAATGTTTGAAAGTTTAGGCGATAGATTACAAAATGCTATTCATAAAATAAAGGGATATGGAAAAATTACAGAAGATAATATCTCTGATATGATGAGAGAAATTAGGTTAGCTTTATTAGAGGCTGATGTTAACTATACAGTAGTAAAAGAATTTACAAATACCGTAAAAGAAAAAGCTTTAGGTGAAGAAGTTGTATCTAGTATTAATCCCGGTGATTTATTTGTTAAGATTGTTAAAGATGAATTAACTGAATTGTTAGGAGGAGAAAGTGAACCTTTAAATTTAAAGGGAAATCCTGCTACTCTTATGTTGGTTGGTTTACAGGGTTCTGGTAAAACAACTACTATTGGTAAACTTGGTAATTATTTACGTAAGAAACATAGTAAGAAGCCATTACTTGTTGCTTGTGATGTTTATAGACCAGCTGCTATTGATCAATTAAAACAGCTTGGAAAACAATTAAATATAGAAGTATATGAAGAAGGGAAGAAAGACCCTGTTGAAATATCTAAGAATGCTATTAATTATGCTAAAGAAAACGGATATGATTATGTATTAATAGATACTGCTGGTAGACTTCATATAGATGAAGAATTAATGGAAGAACTACAAAATATTCAAAGTACTATACAACCAGATGAAACTTTACTTGTAATTGATTCTATGATGGGTCAAGATGCTATTAATGTTATTACTGGGTTTCATGATCAATTACCTTTAACAGGTGTTATTTTAACAAAACTTGATGGTGATACTAGAGGTGGAGTAGCTTTATCTGTACGTCATTTAACACATGTACCTATTAAGTTTATAGGTGTAAGTGAAAAATTAGATGGTTTAGATTCTTTTGATCCAGAACGTATGGCGGGAAGAATCTTAGGTATGGGAGATATAGTTTCTTTAGTTGAAAAGGCTACAGAATCTATTGATGAAAAAGAAGCAGAAAAGACAGCTAAGAGAATGCAAGAGGGTAAGTTTGATTTAGAAGACTTTTTGTCTACAATGAAACAAATGAAAAAGCTTGGACCTTTAGAAAATTTATTGAAATTAATTCCAGGAGCTAAGAAGATGGGTCTTACTAATGTAAAGATAGATCCTAAACAAATGGCTCATATTGAAGCAATTGTTTTATCTATGACACCTAAGGAGAGAAGACACCCTGAAATTATTAAGGCTAGTAGAAAAACTAGAATTGCTAAGGGTTCTGGGACTTCTGTTCAAGAAGTAAATCGCTTGTTGCAACAATTTGATGAAATGAAAAAGATGATGAAACAGTTTTCTAACGGAAATATGAAATTACCTTTTTAAAGATATCTTTGATATCTTTTTTTTTTACAATTTTTGATTGTAAATATTTTATGTATACTTTTGTCAATTTACTTGATATTTTACATATAGTCAGTTATTCTAATAATAGGGAGTGTGATATTGTGATTTATCCATCAATAGACAAGCTGTTGAACATTGTTGATTCTAAGTATGAATTAGTTCATATAGCAGCTCGTAGAAGCAAGCAAATTGCTAAAGAAGGATATTTACAAATGCCTGAATCCGAGTACAAGAGCAAAAAGAATATAGGAAGGGCCCTTGAGGAGGTTGCAGAAGGCCTAATCGAGGTGAAAAAAAGAGATGAGTAATCTCTTTTTTTGTTTATAAAAACGGGTTGACAATCAAACTAATGTATTATATATATGAGTTAGGGGATGATACTATGAAGATAGTTAAATATAAAAAGAGTACTAAAGGAAGATATAAAGTAATTACAGATGATGGTAGAGAACTATTACTATATGAAGAGGTTATTTTAAAGTATGATCTATTAATTAAGAAAGAAATAGATGATAATGTATTAGTGGAGATGGATCAGTATAATCAAGAATGGGATGTTTATTATACGGCTTTAAATATGATTCGTAATAGAATTAGAAGTTCTTATGAATTAAAGGAACTGTTACTTAGAAAAGAATATCCAGAAGATCTTGTTTTAAAAGCTATTAGCAAATTAGAAGAACAGGGGTATCTTAATGATTTAGGGTATGCGAAAAGTTATGTTGCTCATTATATTAATAGTAATAGAGGGCCTTTTAAAATAGCAAAAGAATTACGGGAAAAACATATTACGGAAGATAATATTTCTTTAGCTTTAACTGCTTATTCAGATGAAGAGCAAGTTATAAAAATAAAAAAGGCTATAGAAAAGGGAATTAAAACTAATCATAGTAAGGGTGGAGTTGTATTAAAACAAAAAATATATCAAGAATTAAAACTAGCTGGTTATGATATTTCTTTAATAAATCAGGTTATTAGTTCTTATTCATTTCCTGTTGATGAAAAGTTAGCTAGGAAAGAATATGATAAATTATATCGTAGTCTTAGTCGCAAATATAAGGGAGAAGAATTAGAAAGAAAAATACAGGAAAAATTATTTGCAAAGGGATTGAAGTATGATAAATAGTTTTGTTATAATGAGTTAGAATAGGAGTTGAGTTTGTGAAGAAAAAGATAATTTATTTTATTATGTTGTTGTGTTTTTTTACTTTTAAGAATGTTTATGCTGAAGATATTGATATTACTGATATGGAATTAACTGATAAGTCTGCTACGGCAGTAGAAAAAACTCCCGCAACTTTTGAGGGATTAAATACTTATTTTGATATCCAGTTTGCTAATGTTGATGATTATATTGAGTATACTGTAACGCTTAAGAATAATTCTGCTACTGATTATGTTATAGATGAAGGAAATCAGTTTGATAATGGTGGAAATGTTCGATATAGTTTTGAATTAGACGGTGATGATGATGTAATACTAGCAGGGGCAACAAGGACAGGACGTTTAGTAGTAGCCTATATTAAAAAGGTAGATACTGATAGTTTTGTGGATGGGGTTTATACAACATCTAGTTCATTGCAATTGTTATTATCTAGTAATACTAAAGATGCTAATATAACTAATCCTAAAACTTGTCGTAATCTTGCTATTTTAATGGTAGTTCTTATTGTTGCTGTAGTGGCAGTACTTACTTTGAAGAAGAAATCAAAGATATTAAGTTTATTGTTAGTAGCTTTATTAGCTTATCCTATATATGTAGTTTGTGCTTATGAAAAATTATATATTATGGTTAATCCAAAGATTGAAATTTTGGTTCCAATTAGAGAAATATGTGTGGCAGAGGAATATGATGAGGAAACAAATAAATTTGAAGAGATACAATATTTTGAGTATCAAGAGGGTATGACATGGGATAGTTATGCTAATAGTGAAGAATATTTTAATGAATGGTTCTTATGGTATGGTTTTGACCCAGGCCTTGGCGAAGATCGTAATTTCTTGGATTATCCAAATAAATTTGTAGACACAGTTAAAGGTGGGCATGAAGAATTAGTGTTTGATGGGCATAATGATAAATATAATTCTAGTATTCCTTCTGGAAAAATAAGACCAAAAGAAGAAGGGTGCTACGTATATAATATTTATGTTGTAAGTGATGGGAATTCAGAATAATAAAAAATGGTTAATTTGGATTAACCATTTTTTTCTTTTTACTTGGATTTTTCGGATTATATGTTGGGTTATCTAGGCCATATAGTTGTTCAAATATGTCTTGATTAATTAAATTGATGGAGCTTTGTTGTCTTTCGTTTGGTCTAGTAGAATCAGCTATATCATTTATTGCTAGGTATACTTCTTGAGGAGCTGATAATATACCTGATTCTTTTAATGCTTGAACAGCTAATTTGTATGAGTGGTTTGTGTAACAATCTTTTTTAAATGAAACGGCACACAAAGGAGTTGTTTCCCCATATGGTTCATAATATTTGGTAATTGTTATACCTTCTTGGGTACTTCTAATACTAAGATTCTTTAAGTTGGGTTTATATCTTGATTTTAAATAAGCCTCTGCGAGATCTACTGTTATGGCAAAATCTTCAAGAGCTTTTTTATTATTTCTATATTCAGTTTCACTTTCTTCGGCTGATTTTAGTTCTATTCCATGAGCTGATGGGGTGTTCAAATCTTTTATTGTTGGCATGCCTAACTCTTTTAAGGCGTTATTATAAATATGTGTGGCAGCCCCAAGAACGGCATTAGCTCTTGAAAAACTATGTGCATTATTGGTAATTTTATTAGGTTTGAAAGGTGTATTAAATTCCACTTCGTGAATTTCGGTATCTTTAGCAAGCTCTCCACCAAAGCGATACCTTATTATTATAGCATTTGGATTAGGATGGTATGGAATTTCGTATGTTACAAATAAAGTAAGTTGTCTACCAGTATCTTTACATTGTTCTGTACTTCCTTTGGCCATAGTTAATAGTTCTTTAGAATTAAGCTGTTTGGCAATGATAATATCAAAATCCCCAAGTTTTGATTTTACTATTCCTTTGAAAAAGTTATTATCTTCTTCTTTCGTAACATTAATTCCTGTTGTAGCAGTATTCAATTCAGAACATCCAAAGATAGCATAGCATACCTTTAAATCTTTTTTCTTGGTTGGTAGTGGTATTTTTATAGGATTAGTGTAATTTGGTATTCTATAGAATTTTCTAGGTTTAGTGGGAACGTTTGAAAAAACTTCTAGGATTGAAGCAAGTAATTCTTGATATGATTTTCCACTAACCTTGTGTGTATATCCATGATAGGCGTCAGTTATATCTGATTGGAAACTGATGATTCCATCGCTCGAGTTATCTACTTCTAAGGTTGCTACTATCGTATTCTGGTCACGAGCCTGTCTTCTTATCTTTTCATCTAAGGGATAAGCTCTATAAAAAGCATCTGTATTTGGTCTTTCATTTTGATTACCTAAAATAATTATATGGTGTTGGGTAAGATACCATGGGTATTTTTCAAAAAAATTATTTGCTCTTGAATATGATTTTAGCCAATTTATGTTTCTAAAACCGTATTCTAAAAGAACTTTGTAATCTTCCTCTCTATCTGAGATTAATAATATATTTGCTTGATTAAGAGCTTTTATTGTACCTGCTTTTAGTAGTTCTTCTTGGTATGTTTTATATTTTTCTTTATTGAAAGATTGAAAGAAATTATTAACTCTATTTCCAGCTAAAGTTTGAAAGTATTCTCTTATTGTTTGTTCTTTTCCATCGACATTGATTATGGAGTTTAGGGAGTAGTCTTTTTTAAATTTCCAACAGCCATTACCATAATCATATTCAATATATTTACCAGGAGTGTATAAGGTTATATATTCATATGAGCCAGTTAATTGGGCATTGGTCTCTTTTTGAAAGTATTCTACTAAACTCCAAAAACCAATATTATTTATAGGTGTGGGTATTGTAGTAAATAAGCCGGGGATAAGTTGATGTATAGGTACAGTTTCTTTGTTCATTTTTTCACTTCCTTTAGTTGATTATTATAATATATTTAATATTATGTTTCAAATAAAAAGTTCATATAAGTATGAACTTTAATTATTGATTATTGATTATTTTTAGCATTTTCAATTAGGTTATTCATGTAATCGTCATATGCTTTTTTTAAGACATCGTCATTCCATGATATTTTATTCTTTTCACGATATCCTATTAATGCTTCATAATATATAGCACTATCGTTGTTTAATTTTTGATTAGCTAATTTTTCTTTGATGTCATCTTTCTTATCATCTAGACTTGGTTTTTCTTTTTCATCTGTTTTTAATATAATATGATAACCATATTCTGTTTTAATTGGTTCTTTAGTATATTCATCTTTCTTTAATTCTTTTAGTGCGTTACTAAATTTTTCAGTCATTGTATCTAATTCAAAGTATCCTAAGTCTCCACCATTAGAAGCTGTTGCTTCATCTTTAGAATATTTTTTAGCAAGTGATTTAAATGATTTGCCTTCTTCTAAACTTTTAATTACTTTTTTAGCTGTTTCTAGAGCTTTTTTATCAGCTTCTTCTTTTTCTTCTTCAGTAGCATCTTCTTTAGCATCTACTGTTATTAAGATGTGGCTTGCTTTTACTTCACCATATACACTTTCTTCATAGTATTTTTTTATTTCATCATCTTTTAAATTATCTTTTAGATAATCTACTACAGCTAGTTTTCTTTTATATTCTAGACTTAGTTTTTCTTTTAATTCATCTTCGCTTTCAACACCAAAATATTGTCTTAGCATTTGTTTATATGTATCTTCATTATCGCCTGCATATGATTTAATTTGGTCTATTTGATTTTTAATACTTTTTGTTTCTTCATCGTCTGTTTTATAAGTCTTTTCTAATAAACTTTTATCAATCATATCTATTAGAACAGATATATTCTCTTTCTTTATTTTTTCATAATACTCTGTGGCAGTAAACTTATTTTTTGATACAGAGACTGCTACCTTAGAACCATTCTTTACTTCTATTTCTTTTCCACAACCAGTTAATACTAGTGTGATTAGAAGTACGGATATTAATCCAATTATTTTATTATTTCTTTTCATATTTTCCTCCCGTTTCAAATAAAATAATAACAAAAAATCTCTTTTCTTGCAATAAATTAGTTTTTATATACATATGTTATTTTGTTTGTTTTTAATAAGATTGAGTTATTATCATTTAATATATCATTTATTATTTCTATTTTTGAGGGATTGTTTATAAAGTCTGTTGTTAGATTATTTATTTCAATAGACTCAGTTATTTCATTATCATTATTAATTATTATAGTAAAACTTTTAGGGGTTATATTACTATTGGTATATTTAGTAATACATTGTTCTATTTGTTTTTCTATTTCTACTGGATCCCATTCTTTTATAAATAATTCTTCTTTTATAATATAAAATTTTAATTCTAATAAATTATCTTCATTTAGTATTCTTTCTCTAACAGCATCTGTGTATTGGTCTAGAGTAGTGGGTATTTCTACTGTTACTTTGGTATTTACTATACTTTTAATACTTTTTTCTAAATCTTTTTTTAGATTAGATAAGAAGCTTTTTCCTTCTATATAATCATTTTGATAAGAGTCTGTAATTCCTGTTTTGGTATAATATATAAAGAAGTATCTCTTATTATTTTCTTTAGAAGATACTTTCATGGTGTACTTATTATTTTTATATGATACATCTCCTAATTTAAAGTCATCATTATTATATTTATCTTCAATATATGACGCTATTTTCTTAGTAGCTTTAGGTATTAGAATAGTGTCTTTTTTTTCAGACATGATTATTATAGTAAAAATAATTATTATAAAAAAGAAAAAGATATTTCGTGCGAAAAGTAATTTTTTTTGTTTTTTCATTTTATCACCTATTATATTGTATCTTATCTTATAGTTTTATGCAATTTGTTGTTGTTTTGTGGTTTGAATTGTGGTAGACTTAATTATAGATTAGAATAGAATAAGAAGAATATTGGGTGGTGTGTTTATGGCTTTAGAGTTAAAACCAGGAATAGTTAAGTATAACAATCGCGAGGATATTGTTTGTTATTATGGTGAGGTAAATGGAGTAACATATTATTTTCTTACTTCTCCTGAAAATAAGATATATCCTTATCAAAATAGAATCGCTACTACAGTATTAAAAGAAGCTGTTGACCCAATGTTTGATGCTAGCAACATTGGATTGTTTGATGATGATGGCAATATTATTATACCGTTTGATAAACGTCAGATTAAGGCTATTGATGAGTCTTTAGCTTTAGTTGAGCCAGTTCAACCTACAACTCCTTGTGTTATTGATGCTATAAAGAATTTAAAAGGTAATCCTGAATCTACTGTATACACATTATCTAATATAAGAGAGAAGATGAGGGATAGAATAGGATCTGGTAGTTTTTTATTCTATAATCTTTTTTCTGAAGCTGGTATTTATGATGTAAAAACAGGTAAAAATATTTTACCTGGATTATATAGTTTTATTGCTGTTGGTAATGATAACAATGATAGTGTTTATCTAGGAACAGCAGATGGTAGTATTGTTGAATTTTCTTTAAGTAAACGTGCTTTGGTTGAAGAAAATAATGGAGAAGAAGCACTTGATGTTAGTGCTGTTTCTGAAGAAGTTGCTCCAGAGGCTGAAAGTATAAATGAGGCTTTAAACTCAGCTGTTGAAAATATCGTGGAAGAACCACAAGAAAGTCAGCCTGTAGTTCCAGTGGTTGCTTCTGAAAGTGAAAAAACTATTGAGACTGAAGTTAAGGAACCTGAGACTCAAGTTGAAGAAGTTGCTGAAGTTAAGGAACCAGAAGCTCAAGCTGAAGAGGCTGTTGAGACTGAAGTTGAACCTCCTAAAGTTGATTTTGTTGATACTACTGAAAGCGAAGAAGTGGTTAAACTTAATGTTAGTGAAGTTCCAGAGGAAGAGGTAGAAATTGATGAGAGTCAATTACCTACAGAAGAAGTTCCATCTTTAGAGAATTTTATGAAACAAGGTGGAGAACCTGCTGATAACACAATTGATCCTGGAGATGAAGAAGAGTTTGATTTAGGTGATGTTGCTGAGACTACATCTTTAGATTCTATGGTTGGTGGAGATGATCCAACTAACTTTGATGAAGATATTAAAGCTAATGATGCATTTGGTAAAGTATGGGCAGATTCAATTGATTTAAATTCTCTAAGTGATGATGCATCTGATTCTGGGGAAGATGATATTTTAGGCTCTTCAGTAGAAAGAATAGAGAGATTTACTAAGGGATTAATTGAAACTCATAAAAATGATGTACAAACAATTGCCAATTTATCTACTGAAAATTCTGAATTAAAGAAACGTTTAGCCCGTTTCGAAAAAGCATTAGAATTACAAGAAGCAAGATATAAACAGCAAGAAAGTCAAATAAAAAAGTATAGAGGATCTATAGAATCCTTTGCAACTGAATTAGAAAATGCAATGAGTGAAGATTAAAATCAACTAATAATTAGTTGATTTTTTTGTCATTACTTTTATTTTGTGATAAAATAATAATGATTTAGAGATGAGGGATAATATGTTAGAAATCAAGAATCTTACTTGTTCAATTATAGATAGTGATGTTCCTATTTTAGAGGATTTTTCTTTAAAAATTAATGAAGGTGAAACTCATGTTATTATGGGACCTAATGGTACTGGTAAAAGTACTTTATCAAAAGTTATTATGGGACATTATCAATATGAAGTTAATTCTGGGGATATTTGTATTGATTCGGAAAGCATTCTTCATTTAAGTGTTGATGAGAGGGCTAAAAAAGGTCTGTTTTTATGTATGCAAGATCCTACTGTTATTGAAGGAGTTAGTAATAGTGAGTTTTTAAGAACGGCTAGAGCGTCTCTTACTGGAGAAAAGGTTAATCTTTATACTTTTATTAAGGATATGGAACAAGGTATGAAAGATGTTTCTTTAGATAGTAGTATGTTACATCGTTCTTTAAACCATGGATTTAGTGGTGGAGAAAAAAAGAAAAATGAAATATTACAGATGAAGTTTTTAAAACCTAAATATATTATTTTAGATGAATTAGATTCTGGATTAGATGTTGATAGTTTAAGAATAGTTTGTGATAATATTAATTCTTATATGAAAGAAAATAAAGAGGCTTCTTTATTAATAATTACTCATTATACGCGTATATTAGAATACTTAAAACCAGATTTTGTTCATATATTAAAGGATGGCTCTATAAAGAAGAGCGGTGGAATGGAACTGGCTTTAGAAATAGAGAAAAGTGGATATAGTGATATCATTGAATCTGGGGGAGAAGCAGATGAGTAAAGTATTATATGTAATGGATTATGATGATAAGACTCATTATACTTATAATATTACTGAAGATACGGTTATATATCATTACTTAGTAGATAGTAGTAGTACTGTAGATATTAATATGGTTACTGAAGGAGTTACTTTATACTATTATTACAATACTATTAATTATAAAAATAATAGTTTTTCTATTAAAGTAAATCATTTAAAAGATAATACTCATAGTGAGTTGTTTAATCATGGAGTTAATGTAGGAAAAAATAAATTAGATTTTTTTGTAGAAGGAATTGTTCCTAAAGAGAGTGAAAAGTGTATTTGTAATCAAGAAAATCAAATTATTAATATGGGTGATGGAAAAAGTACAATTTGTCCTAATTTATTAATTGATAATTATGATGTTGATAGTAATCATTCGGCTTATATTGGTAAGTTTAGTGAGGATAAATTGTTTTATTTGATGAGTAGAGGAATATCTTTTGATGAGGCTAATAGGTTATTATTAAATGGTTTTTTAATTAATACTGATAGTATAGATCTTAATAAGATTGATTTGTTTATTAAGGAGATAGAAAAAATATAGGAGGTGTTAAGATGCATAGAGAGGATTTTCCAATGTTAGATGGAAATATTATTTATTTTGATAATGGTGCGACTACTTTAAAACCTAAAAGAGTAGTGGATGCAATGAATAGATATTATCTTGAACACACTTCTAATATTCATAGAGGGGATTATGATGCCGCTATTCAGTCTAATTTAGCATATGATGCTGTTAGAGATATTGTGGCTAGGTTTGTTAATTGTAAAAGTAAGGAAGTTATTTATACTAGTGGGGCAACTTATTCTATTAATTTAGTTGTTTTTGGGTATATGAGAAAACATTTACATAAAGGGGATGTTGTTTTACTAAATAAAGCTGAACATGCTTCTAATGTTCTTCCTTGGATAAAGTTACAAGAAGAGATTGGGATAGATATTCAGTATATTCCTTTAGATGAAAACTATGAGATTACTTTTGATAATTTAGTTAAGGTTGTTACAGATAAAACAAAGGTAATTAGTTTAGCTCATGTTTCTAATGTTATTGGTGATGTTAGAGATGTAAAAAGAATTGGTAAGTATTGTAGAGAAAATAATATTATTTTCCATGTAGATGGGGCACAAAGTGTACCTCATATGAAAGTGGATTTTCAAGATAGTTGCATGGACTTTTTAAGTTTTTCTGGGCATAAGATGTTAGGACCTACGGGAGTAGGTATTCTAGTGGGTAGAGAAGAACTATTAGAAGAAATGGAGCCTATTTGCTATGGTGGGGGAATGAATTCTTTCTTTGAAGAAGATTCTTCCTATGAATTAAAAAGTATTCCTGTTAGATTTGAAGCAGGTACTCCACCAATTGCTGAAGTAATTGGACTAGGTGAAGCAATTACTTATTTAGAAGAAATTGGGATGGATAATATTCATAAACATGAAATGGATTTAAAAGACTATTTCCTTTCAAGA
Source organism: uncultured Erysipelotrichaceae bacterium (assembly GCA_902780585.1). Taxonomy (GTDB): domain Bacteria; phylum Bacillota_I; class Bacilli_A; order RF39; family UBA660; genus UBA3789. The sequence goes on from CACZGA010000006.1 coordinate 27,247, forward strand.
GTTAAGGAAATAGATAATGTTATACTTTATAATAATAATTCTGAGTCAGGGATTGTATCATTTAATTTAGAAGGTGTATTTGCTCAAGATACATCAGTATATTTAAATCATTATCATATTTGTGTAAGAGCAGGAAATCATTGCGCTAAACTTTTAAAAGATGATATGCCTGTTCAAAATACTGTACGTGTTAGTTTATATTTTTATAATACTAGGGAAGAGATAGATGTTTTAATTGAAGCATTAAAGAATAGTAAAGATTTATTTAATGTAATTATATAGGAGTAGTTATGGATAGTAATTTAAGAAGAGAAATTATATTGGATAATTATCAAGATCCTATGAATCGGGGATTAGTAGAAGATGAAAGTTATTTAAAAGTAAATTCTCGTAGTGAAAGTTGTATTGATAATTTAGATTTTATGATGAAAATAGAAGATGGTATTATCAAAGATATTCGTTTTGATGGTGAGGCCTGTGCAATTAGTACTTCAGCTACTTCTATTATGATTAGGAGTTTATTAGGGAAAAAAGTCGAGGACGCTAAAAAGATATTGGAAGAATATCAACATATGTTACATGAAGAAGAGTATGATAGTGAATTACTGGGGGAATTAACTGTTTATGATGAGATTAGTAAACAACCTAATCGTTTGAATTGTGCACTTCTGCCAGGAGATGCTATTGATAAAATGTTGAAACAAATGAATTAGAGATGAGGTGAGGCTATGGAAGTTGTTGGAATTAATGAAGAAAATGTAAAAAAAATATCTGACATTAAACAAGAAGAACAATGGATTAAAGATTATAGGGTTCAAAGTTACCAATACTTTGAAAGTCTTCCTATGCCTAGTTTTGGGCCTACTATTGATTTAGATTTTTCAAAGATTATATATTATAAAAATAATGATAAAGATAAAATGATTCAAAGTGATTGGAATAATGTATTAAAACCAATTGTTGATGATTTAGATTCTGTTGGAGTTAGAGAAGCTGAAATACATATGGGTGGTATGGGAGTTCAATATGAAAGCGAAGTAATATATCATTCAATGTTAAAAGAGATAGAAGAAAAGAAAGTTATTTTTACTTCAATTGAACAAGCTATGAAAGATTATCCAGAATTAGTTAAAAAGTATTTTGGTAAGATTGTTAGTAATCATGATAATAAGTTTGCAGCTTTGAATGGCGCAGTATTTTCAGGAGGCAGTTTTATATATGTACCACCTAATACTAAACTAGATCGCCCTTTACAAAGTTATTTTAGAATTAATAGTCGTAATATGGGGCAATTTGAACGTACTTTAATTATTGTGGATGATAATAGTGATTTACATTATATCGAAGGTTGTACGGCACCTACTTATAGTGAAAGTAGTTTACATGCGGCTGTGGTGGAAATTTATGTTGGTAAGAATAGTAAGTGTCGTTATTCTACAGTTCAGAATTGGGCTAATAATGTTTATAATTTAGTTACTAAGCGAGCTTTAGTTGATAAACATGGTACGATGGAATGGATAGATGGAAATATTGGTAGTTTAGTTACTATGAAATATCCATGTTGTATTTTAAAGGGAGATTATTCTAAAGGTACTTGCATTACTATTAGTGTGGCTGGTAATGGTCAGATACAAGATACGGGTGCTAGAATGATTCATATGGGTAAACATACTAAAAGTAATATAGTTTCTAAAAGTATTGCTCGTAATGGTGGAAATGCTACGTACAGAGGGAAGGCTTTTATTAGTAAAAGTGCAACTAATAGTGAAGCTAGTGTTAAATGTGATACTTTAATACTAGATAGATTATCTAAGAGCGATACTATTCCTGTGAATTCTTGTTTTAATGTTACTAGTAATATTGAACATGAAGCAACTGTTTCTAAAATCAGTGAAGATAATTTGTTTTATATGATGAGTAGGGGTATTTCTAGGGAACGTGCTATGGATTTAATTATTTTAGGATTTATAGAAAAATTTAGAGAAGAACTACCTATGGAGTATGCAGTTGAATTAAATCAATTAATAAAGAGAAATTTATAATATAGATTTAAAATATAATTATAAACTACTAAACTTTATTATTAGTAGTTTTTTTGTTGTAGTATTTTTATTTTCTTTTAGAGAAAAATTATATTCTATTTTATTTGATTGGGTAATTTAATTATTCTGTGATTTTTATTGTTAGTAATTATGCATTATAGTATCCTCCTGAAAGGAGGTGACTTATGCTTAATCAAGTTGTTTTAGTTGGTAGATTAACTAGAGATATTTCGGTTAATAAAGGTGAACATGGTAAAGTTGCGACTATTCCTATTGCGGTACCAAGAAGTTTTAAAAATTCAGAGGGAACATATGATACAGATTTTATTGATTGTGTGGCCTTTGATCATGTCGCAGAAAATACTAGTGAATATTGTAGTAAAGGAGATATTGTAGGAGTAAAGGGAAGAATACAGACTATTGATGAAAAGCAAGAAGATGATACTATTAAGAAGAGAATAGATATTATTGCGGAAAAAATAACTTTTTTATCTAGTAAAAGACAAGAAGAAGCAGATTAATCTGCTTTTTTTGTTTATTATATGCTATACTTTTTATAGTAGGTGATTATATGAATGTTGTGGTTAGAGATTATGAAGATAAAGATTTAGAGGATGTTAATAAAATAGTTAAAGAATCATTTTCTTATGAAAAAGGAAATATTCAAGGAGATATGTATCATGAAATTGTTGGGTGTATAGATAATAAGGTAGTTGGTTATTTACTATTAATTAGAATGTATAATCCTATTGCTAAGTATAGTTATTATTTATTAGACCATGTATGTGTTTCTAGTGAGTATAGAGGATTGGGTGTTGGTGAAGCTTTAGTGAATTATGCTGAGAGGCTTGCTAAAGATGGTTCTGCTAAGTATATTCAACTTACTTGTAGTAGGTTTAGAGAAGATGCTCATAAATTATATAAAAACTGTGGTTTTTATATTAAAGAGTCTGATATATTTAGAAAAAATTTATAGAAGGGAGTTAGTATGATACTAGATATTATTAATAAGAAAAGATTGGGGAAGGAATTAACTTATAAAGAATTAGATACTATATTTAATGGTTATTTAAATGGAGATGTTTTAGATTACCAAATGGCTAGTTTATTAATGGCTATATGTATTAATGGTATGAGTGATGAAGAAATATTTGCTTTAACTAAAATATTTATTGATAGTGGAGATATATTAGATTTTTCTTCAGTAGATGGTATTAAAGTAGATAAACATTCAACGGGGGGGATTGGAGATAAAACTACTTTGGTTATTGCGCCTATTGTAGCTTCTTTAGGAGTGCCAGTGATTAAAATGAGTGGAAGAGGACTTGGATATACGGGAGGAACAATTGATAAATTAGAGTCTATTCCTGGATATCGAGTTAATTTAAAGGATAAAGAGATAATTCATCAGGTTAAAGACATTGGTATTGTGATTACGGGACAAACTGCTTGTTTAGTACCTATGGATAAAGCTATTTATGCATTAAGAGATGTTACAGCAACTGTTTCTTCTATTCCTTTAATTGCTTCTAGTATAATGAGTAAAAAGATCGCTTCAGGTGCTGATAAGATATTAATTGATGTTAAAGTTGGTAAGGGAGCACTATTAAAAACTAAAGAAGATGCTAAAAAGTTAAGTGAATTAATGGTTAAGATTGGTGAATTTTATCAAAAAGAAGTAAGAACAATTATAAGTGATATGAATACTCCTTTAGGTAGAGCTATTGGTAATGGTTTAGAAGTAAAAGAGGCTATTTCTGTTTTAAAAGGGGAAGAGAAGAGTAATCCTTTTGTAGATTTATGTTATGACTTAGCTAGTGAAATGGTAAGTATGGGTAAGAATATATCTAAAAAGGATGCTTATAATCAAGTCCTTCAAAGTATAAAAGATGGTAGTGCATATAATAAGTTCTTAGAATTAGTTTCTTATCAAAAGGGAGATATTAATGGTATTAAAATAAGTCAAAAGAAATTAGATATTTTAGCACCGTCTTCAGGAATTGTTAAAAGAATAGATGCTTTAGAGATTGGAAAATTGTCTTTAGCTTTGGGAGCTGGAAAAGAAACTTTAAATGATAAGATTGATTACTCTGTAGGTGTCTATTTACATAAACTTGTCGGTGATAAAGTAAAAGAGGGTGATGTTTTAGCTACTCTTTATATGGGAAATAAAAAAGTTGATGTTAATTATGACAAAATATTTACAATTGATATGTAATATTAAATTTTGTTTATAAAAAATGTTTGAATTTAAGAATTTTATGTTATAATACATTTAAAGGTAAGGTGAAAAATATGGAAAAAATTTATATGGAGGGAAATCACAGGCAAACTAAGAAAAAACGTGGCTTAGATGCGTCAGTGGTTTTGTCTTTTGTTGTTGCTATCTTTGCAGTATGTTCGCTTGCATTGTATGGTGTTGCAAGTAATCAAAATACTGGAGTTAGTTATGCTGCTCCTACAGGAGATAGTATAGTTTTTAGTTTGGATGAGAGTGAATCGGTAACAGTGTCTGAATCGGCAGATCCTAGTAATAATTGGAGAATTACTGTTTTTTATTCAGAACCTGATTTTACGAATCCAATTTTTTGTATAGAAGCTAATGACGATGTTGTTTCTACAAAGAATGGAACTGACTATTATAAAGGAGAAGCAATTGATGATTATGGATTATTGTATATCTTAAATAATAGTTATGTTAATGGAAAATCTATTTATGATTCTGCTAATCCAAATAAATATGTAGAGTCTTGGGCAACTCAAGTTGCAATATGGTTATACTTATATGAAGCAGATCCTTCAAGTGTACATTATTTAAAACCTGAGTATGTTGAGGGTTATAAGACAATGGATCGTATTGATTATTGTAGTGATATTACTGATCCAACTTCTTGTGAGTATGCAGCTATTCCTGGTATTGGAAATAAAATAGATGAATTAGTAGCTGCAGCTAAAAATGCTAGTAATGCAAAGAAATTAGATGTAAATATTTCTAGTGATAAGATAGTTAAAACTAAAGATGGAAAGTATTATCAATCTGATAAAATTTCAGTAGTAGGTAATCCTTCAAGCAGTTTAAAGAACTTTACAGTTGCTTTAAGTGGTGTTGATGGAGCTATTGCAGTAGATTCAAATGGTAATAAGTTAACAGGTGAAGTTGCTCCTGGAACAGATTTCTATGTTATTGTTCCTGTTGATAAAGTAACAGAAAAAGTTTCAAAAGTTAAAGTAAGTGTTACTGGTACATTTGATTCTTTAGCAGGAAATGTATACTCTACTACAGAAGTTTCTGCTGGTGGAAAACCATACCAAAAAGTAGTGTCTGTTACTGGAACAACAGTTAATGAAAATAAAGGAATTGAAGTAGAATTTGTTGGTGCTCCTGATACTGGTATGAATACAGCTCAAACCATTTACTTTATAGGATTAATAATCTTGTTGTGTGGTGTTGGTATTGTATATGCAAACGCAAAACCAGTTGAAAGTAAATAATAAAATAAAAAAGAGCCATGTATTAGTTATTGGCTCTTTCCTTGTATTTGTAGGTGTATTTTCTCTTTTTTCTAATTATTTCTTAAAGATGCGAGATGAAGTTTTTTCAGATATGCGTATTGCGATGATGGATACTGATGTAGTTGATAATCATGTTGAAGAACAGGTTGAAGATGCACCTGTGGCGGAGGCTGTTGTATCACAATCTACGTCAGGCGAAAATACTTCCTATGTAATTGATTATAGTAAATATTTGGGTGTATTAGAAATACCTAAGATAGGATTAAAGAGGGGCTTTTATAATGTCGGCTCAAAATATAATAATATTAAATATAATGTTACAATGGTAGAAGGATCTACTTTACCAGATGTTCCTAATGGGAATCTAATTTTGATGGCTCATTCTGGAGATGCATATATTTCATATTTTGCATATTTATATCGTCTTAATGTGGGTGATATGGTGTATGTTACTTATGCAGGGGTGAAGTATAATTTTCAAATTGTTAACATTTATGAAGTTGAAAAAAATGGTGCCGTTGTTATTAGAAGGAATCATAACAAAACTTCTCTTACTATGATTACTTGTACTAAAAATAATGATGCTACACAAACAGTTTATATTTCTGAATTGATTAGTTAGAGAAGGTGATATTATGAATTTATCTATTGTAGAAAAGTTTGGAACGATATTTCATTATATCTTCTCTTCTTTTTTATCTATAGAGATGTTCATATTAAGTCTTCTATTATTTTTAATACTAATTGCTAATTTAAAAAGAAATAGATTATTTGTTCAAATGATTGCGATTGGTATTTATATTGGATTTATTATAGGTATATTAATTAGTTATACTACTTATGTATCTACTTGTATTGATTCTTTTGTAAAAGAAATTATGAATTATATTTATTTTCCATCTACTATTGTTTATTTCTTTATAATGGCTTTTGTTACTGTAATGATATTATGGACTTTATTTAGTAAAAAGATGACATATTTTAAAAAAGTACTTAATTATTCTTTTTTTAGTATTTTATATTTCTTTTTTATGTCATTTATTGCTTTAGCAGCTTATGATGGGGTAGATTTAGTAGATGTGGCGAAGTTATACCAAAATAATACAATATTGTGCTTAGTACAAATTAGTAATTTTATATTATTGATTTGGTTATTAGTAACTGGTTTTTACTGGCTATATAAGTATTTTAAAAATAAATATGATTAAGATTTGAAAACTGTTTTCAAATCTTTTTTTTGGGTTTATAATGTAGATAATAGGGAGAGTATATATGAAAAAGATAAAGGGTTATTTTGATGCGTTTGTAAATAAAATTACTAAGAATGGGAAGATTTCAATTAATAAGAAGTATTTATTAATTGGATTAGGTATTATAGTTTTATGTTTGACTATATTTGGAGTAAAAAGTCTTTTTTCTAAAAAGATTGTTGGTATAAAAGAAGATTCGTTTTCTATTGTTAGTGTGGATAAAAAGTCTAGTGGAAAATACCTAGAGTTAGAGGATACTTTTTTTGTTAAAACTAAAAAGGGTTCTTTAGAAGAAGTAGGTAAACACTTATACTTAGAGCCTGCTGTTAGGTACAAGATAGTTCAAAAGAAGAAAAATGAATATGAAGTAAAAGTACAGGATGTTCCAAGTGATACAATTGTTAATGCTAAATATGTTGATCAAGATGTGATTGAAGATCAATGGGCATTTCAATCTACTAAGGATTTTAAGGTAAATTCAATATTTCCAATTGATGGTTCTAAGGGTATAAATGTTAATACAACTATTGAAATTCTATTATCTTATCCTGATGTTAAGGATATTAAAGATCATGTTGAAATATCTCCGGCTGTAGAGGGTGAGTTTGTTAGTAATGGTAGACTTTGGATATTTAAACCTTCTGCACCATTACAAGCAAATACTATTTATACTGTTACTGTTAAAGATACTTTAACAAGAGAGGGTGAACATTTAAAAGAATCTTATAAATCTACTTTTTCTACTTATGATGTAAAAACCACTTCAACAGGCGAGACAAAATACTATAGTAGTATTACTGTTGATGATATTTCTACTTATAGACCGGGAGATCCTATTTCTATTAGGGTTTCAAATAATAGTAATAAAGAAAAGAAAATAGCAAGAGTAGAGTTATTAAAAGTACAAAGTGCTGGTGATTTTAAGAAATATTTAGAGAAAAGTACTGATGTTAATACTACTTCTTTAGGAGATTTTGCTTTTAAGGAAGTATCAGAAAATTTATATACATTAAATGATTCTTTACCGGTTGGTTATTATTTAAGTAATGTCTATGAAGATAATGGAGATTTATTATTTACATTTCCAATACAAGTTCATGAATTATCAGCTTATTTAATATCTACACAATCTGATATTTTAGTTTGGGTTGCTAAAGGTAATTCTTTTTTAGAGGGAGTTCCTGTTAAATATTTAGATAAAACTGCTAAAACTGATAAAGAAGGAATTGCAAAGATTACTAATTATAATACCTTAGAGGATAAAATACAATATGTAACAATTGGTGATGGAGATCCTATTTTTGTAGGGGTTAAAAACATTAATCGTACAGAGTATCCTAATGGGTATATTTATACAGATAGACCTTTATATCAAAATACAGATGAAATTCAAATATGGGGATATATTCCTTTAAGTCATTTTCAAGAGTTTACAGTTTCTCCAAAAGATTTTGTTTTGTCAGTAGGTGACGAGACTGTTCCTGTAGAAATAAATAAAGATGGGACATTTATTACTAAATATCCATTACGTAATTATAAAGATGGGTCTTTATGGATTAATCTTCAATATCAAAATAAAGAAATTGCGAGTAGAGTTGTTGATGTATATTTATATGAAAAAGAAATGTATAACTTTACAGTTGAGATGGATAAAAACTACGTAAAAGCAGGGGATAAACATCACTTTACTGTTACTGTTGATCATATTAGTGGAGTAAGAGTACCTAATAAAGAAATAACCGCAACAGTTGGGGGAAAGGTATATACAGCTACTACAGATGAAAATGGTGTTGCGTCATTTGATATTGATACAGAATTTAAAAGTGAACTTACTAGTAGTTATCATGTGGATTATATAAAAATAACTAGTTCTTTATCAGAATATGCTTCGAAAGGTATTACTTATAATCTATATGTAATAGATCGTTATGTTTATTTACATGATTATAATTATGCTGCTAAAAAGAAAAAAGTTTCAGGAAATGTAAATTATATTAAGGAATTAGGTAAAGGGCATATTGATAATATTGATGAATTAAAGGGAGATAATTATCAAGGTGTTATTGATGTTTCTATTGAAGAAACTACTGGTACTAGAGAACTTGTTGGTCAAAAATATAATTCGTTTACTAAGCAAAATGAACCTAATTATAAATGGAATTATTCTACTTCAACTGTTTATAATGGTAATGTTAATGTAGAAAATGGTAAGTTTCAAATGGATATACCTTATGAATTAAAACAGTCATCTGATGATAAGACTTATAGTTACAATATTATCTTTAAAATGAAAGACTTAAATGGTAATGATTATCAATATAGAGGATATATATATAGAAATAATCAAGATACTCATCAAAATGGTTATGCATCATCTTATGGTATGTCTGACTATGATATGTATGCTTATTATCTTGATTATGAACAAAAAAAGAAATCAGTTTCTGATAAGACTTATTTAAATTTATATCATTATACTGGTGTACATGAAGTAGAAAATAATCCATTATTAATTGTTAAATATAAGAATAAAATATTAAAACAAAAGATTTACCAAAATAAGCAAGATTTAGAAACATCATTTAGTAAAGATGAAGTCCCTGGTGATGATTTTACAGCGGCATATTTTAAGAATGGAGTATTTTATCGTATGCCTTCTAACTATCAGGATTATCAAGAAGAGGATTCTAAGTTAGATGTAAGTATTAAACCTAGTAAGAAGGCTTATAATCCTGGTGATAAAGTAACATGTGAGATTTCAGTTAGTAAGAATGGTAAAGGGATTCCTTCTAAGATAAATATTAGTGTAGTTGATGAAGGTGTTTTTAAAACTGCTAATGATAATACTAATATTTTAGGAAAAATCTATCAAGATAAATATTATTATGAGTATACTTATTCTACTTATAGAGATTATTCTTTATATTCTGCTGGAGGTGGAATGGGTGGTACTTCTGGTGGTGCTAGAGCTAATTTTGGAGATACAATATTCTTTGATATGGTAGAGACAGATAAAAATGGTAATGCTAAAGTTACATTTACTTTAAATGATTCTATTACTTCTTTTAGAATTACTGTTCATGCTGCTAATGATGATGCAGATGTGGGAGTTAATTATACTAATATTGAGTCATCTCTTCCTATTTCTGTTTCTACTGTAAAGCCTAGAGGATTAAAAATAGATGATGATGTTGTATTAAATGCAACAGGTATTGGAAGTACTAAAGAAGATATTGTTTATGATTTTGAAATTGAGGGAATAGATAAAAAGATTTCTAAAACGGGTATTATTGGAAGAACAACTTATGTTAATTTTGGAAAACTTCCAGCTGGTAATTATAAAGCGACAATTAGAGCTAAAGCTGGAAAAGAAACTGACGCAATGGAATTTAATTTTATGGTTGGTAATACTCAAACTGAAATAGCTGTTAAAAATACAGGACTTATTTCTAAGATTAAAAAGATTAAGCCAACTAAAAATCCAATTTATTTAGAGTTGTATAGAACTTCTTTTAAAGAGTATGATGAATTCTTAGAGATTATTAAAAAGACTAATGAAGAAAGAATGGATACTAAGTTCTCTTATAAGAAAGCTATGGAATTTGAGAATAAATATGTTGAAGAAAAGAATAATACTGATATTGGGGATATTTCTTCATTTAAGGGAGAAACTGGATGGAAGTATTTAAATGGTGAAGAGGTTTCATATACTTTAACAGCTATATTAGCTTATTATGATGAGGCTTATCGTTTTGATAAATCAATTTACTATAATATTATTAATAATTCTAATAAGAGTTTAGATGAGAGACTAGATGCTTATATGGTATTAGCTGCTATGAAAGAACCTATTTTAGATGATTTAAAAAATATTAATAGTGGTATGAATGATAAGATTGCATTAGCTTATTTATTCTTAGGTGATTATCGTGTTATAAAGAACTATAATTTCTCTGATCCTGGATTGGCTGCTTTTGCGGCAACTTTCTTACATAAAGATAAAGCTGCGGATAGAATTAATTATTTACACGAAACAGATGTTGAAAATAGATATTTATACTTTGCTATTGTGTCATATTTTGAAAATAATAAAGTAGATTTAGAGAGTACTGAAGACGTAGTGGTTACTTATGGTAAAAAGAAGGAAAAACTTACTATTACATCTTTAGGTAAAAAGAAATTATCTATTTATCAAGATGATTTGAGTTCTTTAAAAATAGATTCTAAAGCTAAGGATATATATGTAGATTATTATTATGAAGGTAATATTTCAGAAATAGATGATAATAATAAAATAGAAGATATTACTATGTCATTAAGTTCTGATAATGTTACTTTGGGAGATACAGTAACTTTAAAAGTTGATTTCCATAACCATAATAATAGATATTGGTTATATTTACCTAATGGGTTAAGATTATCAAATGAGAAAAAGAATAATACTTTTGTTTTTGCTAATAGAATAGATCATATTATGATTGGTAAACCTCATGATGTAAGTGAGATAGAAATACCTTTATATGCATCATCTCCTGGTACTTATGTAATTGAACCTATTATTGCGAAAAAAGATGATCAATATTTGATGTCTAATTCATTGACAATTACTATTAATGAATAAAAAAACTTCACAATTGTGAAGTTTTTCTTTTACCAATCTTTTATAATAGTGGCGTAATATTCTTCAAATGATATATTGTTCTCTTTTATGTAGGTGGCGATTTCTTTACCTACATAACGATAGTGCCATGATTCATATTCGTAGCCCGTTTCTTTTTCTTTATCTTTAGGAAATCTTAATATAAATCCATATTCATGAGCATGATTGCTCATCCAAGTAAATTCTTTTGTTTTTTCAAAACTTGTGTAATTTGTTTGGCCATTATATACATCTACGGCTAAGCCTGTTTGGTGTTCTGAGTGGCCTGGTCTTCCAGAATATGTATCAGCTTTTTCCTCGCCGTCTTGTTTTTTATAGCGGTTATATAAATCTACTTGGTATTCATAACTTCTATAGGTTGACATGGCAATTATACTTAGTTTTTCTTTTTTGGCTGCTTTTGCCATTTCTTCAAAGGCTTCTTTAGCTTCTTTTACCATACGCATATCACTAAGGGCGTAGGTTGTACTTATTTTTTCTAAGTTTTCTGGAATATAATCTTCATCTAAATAATAGTATTTATTTACTAGTATTTTGTTTGTGTTTTTGTTTTTAGCAGGTATTTTATAATCGTAATGGGGATTATCTAATTGCATGTTAACATTTTTTATTATTTGTATTATATCCATGTCAGGGTTATTATCTTTATATTTTTGATATCTTTCTAAATAGTCATTATTAAAATAATCTATTTGTTTTTTTACTTTATCTAAGTCAGTTACGGGCTCTTCTTTTTTCTTTTTTTCTTTTGTTTCAATATTATTTTTTTTCTTTTTCGGTGTTTTTAAAGCATTAACTACAAGGTTAGTTGCTTTTATAAGTGAAAATACTAGAAGAAATATAATTACTAAGAAAATTATAAAATTCTTTTTTTTGATTTTTAATTTAACTTTTCTTTTGGTCATATTTTTCACCTAAGTATATCATAGCATTTTTTTAATAAAAATGCCTTACAAATTCTTTTTTTTATTATATAATAATAATAGAAGAATAGGAGGTATTAGTATGTGGTGGAGACGCTTTAAAAGAAAACAACGGTTTCGTCGTAAAAAGCAGATTACATATTTACTTCTATTGGCCTTAATGTTTAGTATGAGTCTTGGATATGCAGTATTAAATACTTCTTTAAATATTAGTGGAATATCTTCTTTAGCTAATGCTAAGTGGGATATACATTTTGATAATATAGTTGTAAAAGAGAACTGTAGCTTTTTCGGTGACTTTAGAAAATCCTGGAGATTATTATGAATTTAACATTGATGTAGTGAATGCTGGAACTATTAATGCCATGATAGATGAAGTATCAATAAGCCCTGTATTAACAGATACTCAACAAAAATATTTAGATTACATAGTTACATATGAAGATGGAGTCTCTTTAGCAGAAAATCAAAGATTGAATGCTGGGACTAGTGAAACTTTAAGAATAGCATTTATTTATAAAGAAGGAGATCCTGATGATTATCCAGATGAAGATGAGGATATTCCGATTGAAGTATCTATTACTTATGTACAAGAGGATGAGGATGCAGAAGATGTAAATCACCCACCAAAATTATATAATATTTTAAAAGATGCGGCTGAAGAGGGAACGTATGCCAAAGAGTATACAGGTTCACATAAAGATTCTTTTACGCAAAATCCTAGTAATAAAATATATCATTGGTATGCAGATGATGATGAAGAGGGAACAGCAATACTTGATAAAAACAATGTAATATTTGCAAATCATTGTTGGCAAATGATTAGGACTACAGATACTGGTGGAGTAAAAATGATCTATAATGGAGAGGCTGAGGATGGAAAATGTCTTGATACTCGTGGTACACATGTAGGATATGTAACTAAAATGAGCCAATATTTAGCATCTAATTATTGGTATGGAACTGATTATACTTATGATAGTACTACTAAAAAATTTAAAATTAGTGGTACAACAGAACAAGCAACATGGAATGAAACAACAGGACCAGGACTAATTGGGAAATATACTTGTAAGCTAACAAGTGTAGATGGTACATGTTCCACCTTATATTTAGTAGAGTCATATTACAATGCATCGAATGCTAATGTATTATATCTTAATTCTAATTCACATTATTCGCAATTTGGAACTTTACAATTTAATTTAGGGTCTAATTCACCGTCTTATGTTGGATATATGTATAATGCAGTTTATCCATATGTTTATCGTACAAGTAATACTGAGGCTATTTATGATACTTTTTCTCTATCTACATCTTACTGGTATGCAGACTCCGTTACATGGGGAAGTCCTGTTGCTAATCGTTATAACTTAAATAATCCATACCAAGTAAGTTCGACAGCAGATTATTCAAGTTTAGCTGGAAAATATACTTTTAGAAATGAAGGGGAAACATTTACGAATAATGGTGTGTATTATATTGCCGGAGTAAACAATACAAATACAATGTTTTATATTTGGTTAAGTGATTATGGATATCATACCTTGTCCGATTTTAATGACATTTATACTTATGGAGATAGTTACACGGATAATGGAGATGGTACCTATACAATCAACAACCCAACCACAATAGAAAGAAAGAATTGGTATACAAGTTATGGAAATGTAAGTGCTGGCAAATATGTATGCAAGAATGCAATAAATAATACATGTGGCGATCTAAGGTATATAATTTCAACAACAAATAAGGTCATGGTATATATTAAGGTAGCAGATAATTTTAAATATGCAAAAGGATTCACTTGGGATGGAAGTAAATATGTATTAGATAATGATACATCTGTTACTTTTTGGAACTTCAGTGATAAAACAAATTTAACAAGTTTAAATAATGCACATTATACTTGTTGGAATACTACAGGAGAATGTACAACTCTAACTTATATTTATTACTTTAGCGGATTATGGCCATACTATATATTTTTAAAAAATGGTAAAAGTGTGGAAGATGCCATAAATGAAATGCTTTATAACGATGATGTAAATACAATAAGTTCCACAGTGAAAATAGGAATAGATGCTTGGTACAAAAAGTACTTATTAAAAGATTATGATGATTATATTGAAGATATAATATATTGTAACGACAGAAGACAAAAAAATGTAGATACAAATGGGTGGAATCCAAACGGAGGAATCCTTTCCCAACGAATGGAATTTTATGGAGAAAGTGATTTAAGTTGTCAAAATGATACAGATAAATTTAGTGTAAGTAATAATAAGGCAAAGTTAACTTATAAAGTTGGTTTAATGGCTTACCCAGAGATGAATCTTTCAAACAATGCAAATGCTCGAAAAACGGGGCAATGGTATTTGCTTGCTTCACCTAACAATTTTGATACTTACAGCGTTGGTGAGTGGAGCGTGAACGCGAGCGGTAACATGAATAGTCATGAGGGCTACGCGGACGGCGTACGTCCGGCTATTTCCCTAAAACCAGGAACAACATATTCAACTGGTGATGGTTCTATGGAGAATCCATATATAGTTTCTACTAATTAAATTAAGGCAGCTTGGCTGCTTTTTTTGTTTACTTATTCTATTTTTAATTTTATAATGTTATTAGATAGAATAGGAGGTATTAGTATGTGGTGGCGCCGCTTTAAAAGGAAACAACGTTTTCGTCGTAAAAAGCAAATTACATATTTACTTCTATTAGCTTTAATGTTTAGTATGAGTCTGGGATATGCAGTATTAAATACTTCTTTAAATATTAGTGGAATATCTTCTTTAGCTAATGCTAAGTGGGATATACATTTTGATAATATAGTTGTAAAAGAG
>CACZGA010000007.1 GCA_902780585.1 uncultured Erysipelotrichaceae bacterium
GAAAAAGATATTGATCCCCAAGTAGTATATAGTGCTATGGAATTAGCTCTTACTTCTGCTTATAAGAAAAACTTCAATTCTAAAACAAATGCTAAAGTATTATTTGATGAAAATACAGGAGAAATCAAAGTATATTCTTACTTAACAGTTGTACCAGATGATAAAATGACTAAAGAAGAATATGAAGATGCTTTATTTGAACGTTATGCTGAAGATGAAGATCTAGATACAGAAATACCTGAAGAAGAAACTGAAGAGGGCGAAGGAGAAGAAGGTGGAGAAGCCAAGAAAGAGGCTATCTCATTTTTCAATCCTGAAACAGAAATTAAATTATCTGATGCTAAGAAGATTGATAAAACATTAGAAGTAGGAGATACAATTGATACTGAAGTAACTCCAAAAGACTTTGGTAGAGTAGCAGCTTCTACCGCTAAACAAGTAGTAGTTCAAAAGATAAGAGAAGCTGAAAGAAACAGTATCATGGATGAATTTGGTGACAAACAAGATGAATTATTAATTGGAACCGTTGCCTTAGAGGATACTGATAATTACTTCATTGATTTAGGTAGAACAAATGGTATCTTACCAAAGAAAGATTGTATCCCTGGTGAAAAAATAGAAATGGGATCTCAAATTAAGGTATATGTTTCAAAAGTAGATAATAATGGTAAAAATCTATTAATATTATTAAGTAGAACCCATTATGGTTTTGTAAAAAGATTATTTGAACTAGAAATACCAGAAATAAATGATGGAACAGTAATGATCTATAGTGTTGCTAGAGATGCTGGTAACAGAAGTAAAGTTGCAGTTTATTCTGAAAATCCAAATGTAGATCCAATTGGTGCTTGTATTGGAGAAAAAGGTTCTAGAATCGCTAGAATAATCAATGAATTACATGGTGAAAAACTAGATGTTGTAAAATACGACTCTGATCCAGCTGTATTTATTGAAAATGCTCTATCTCCTGCCAAAGATTTAACAGTTGCAATTACTGATCCTAAAAAATTAGAAGCCATGGTAATTGCTGATGGAGATAACTTCTCTCTAGCAATCGGTAAAAAAGGTCAAAATGCTCGTTTAGCGACTCGTCTAACTAAATTTAAAAAGATTGATATTAAGACAACTGAACAAGCTAGAGAAGCAGGAATTAATTTCCGATAGGAGGATTCTATGAAAACAAAAAAAATACCCTTAAGAACTTGTGTTGTAACTAAAGAAACTCTTCCTAAACAAGAACTACTTCGTATTGTAAGAACTCCTGAAGGAGACGTAGAAGTAGATGAAACTGGTAAAAAGAATGGTAGAGGAGCATACATCAAAAAAGATTTAGCGGTATTAGAATCAGCCCAAAAATCAAAAATACTAGAAAAAAAATTAGAATGCAAGATAGAGGACAGTGTATATGAAGAAATAAAAAATAAGATAGAAAAGTGAGGTGTTAATCATGATGACATTACAAGATTATGCAAATGATGTTGGAATGAGTATTGAACAAATAAAAGAACTATGTGATAAAATAGGAATTCATTATGAAGATGAGAACACATTATTAGATGATATTAGTATTACCCTTTTAGATAATGAATTACAAGATAGGGAAGATTATGTAGAAGGTAATATTGAAGATATAGAAGAAAGAAGATTAGAAGAAGAAGTAGAAGATCGTGCTGAGGAATTAGCTTTCAATACTAAAATTGATTTAGATAATGAACAATCTTTTACAAAAGTAAAACAAAACAAACAAACTCAAAAAACAGAAACTTCTAAGAAAGACTTCTTAAAAGAAAGAAAAAAGATGTATAAGCATCGTGAAAAATTACAAAGTAATGAAGTATTACAAGATAAGAATGTTATTCTTTTTAAAGAAGGAATGACTGTAAGTGATTTAGCAGCTCTTTTAGAAGTTCCACCAGTTGAATTAGTAAAGAAATTCATGGGACTAGGAGTAATGGCTAACGTAAATCAATCTGTTGATTATGATAGTGCTGAAGTAATTGTATCTGAATATGATAAAGTTCTTAAAAAAGAAGAACAAGCTGATATTTCAAACTTTGAAAACTATGAAATAGAAGATAAAGAAGAAGATTTAAGAGAACGCCCACCAGTAGTAACTATTATGGGACATGTAGACCATGGTAAAACAACATTACTTGACTATATTCGTAATAGTGATGTAGTAAGTGGTGAAGCAGGTGGAATTACGCAAGCAATTGGTGCTTACTCTGTAAAATGTAAAGATAAAAGAATTACCTTTATTGATACTCCAGGACATGCGGCTTTCACTGAAATGCGTGCTAGAGGAGCTCAAATAACTGATATTGTTATTATTATAGTTGCGGCTGATGATGGAATCATGCCTCAAACAAGAGAAGCAATAGATCATGCTAAAGCAGCTGGTGTACCAATTATTGTTGCTATAAATAAAATTGATAAACCAGAAGCAAACATTGATAGAGTAATGACTGGTCTTGTTGAAAATGGCTTAACTCCAGAAGAATGGGGTGGAGATATCATTGTTAATAAAATATCTGCTAAAACAGGTGAAGGTGTAGAAAACCTATTAGAAAATATTTTATTAGTAGCTGAAATGCAAGAATATAAAGCGAACCCATCACGTTACGCAACAGGTGCTGTAGTTGAAGCTAAGAAAGATTCTAAAGTTGGATCTATCGCTACATTATTAATTCAAAATGGAACTCTTCGTTTAGGAGATCCAATCGTTATCGGTAACTTTGCTGGTAAAGTAAGAACTCTAAAAAATGATAAAGGACAAAATATTGTTGAAGCTGGACCATCTACGCCAGTAGAAGTAACAGGTATTTCAGAAGTACCAAGTGCTGGTGATAAATTCATGGCTTTTGAATCTGAAAAACAAGCTAAAGAAATAGCAGCTTCTCGTAGCCTACGTTCTAAAGAAGCTGATACAAACTTCAGTAAAATGAGTTTAGAAGACTTATTCGGTAGAATTAAAGAAGGTCAAAAAGAAATAAACATCGTCCTAAAAGCCGATGTAAATGGATCCCTAGAAGCTGTAAGAAACTCTTTAGAAAAAATAGATGTTGAAGGTGTAAAAGTAACTGTTATTAGAGGTGGAGTAGGAGCTATCACTGAAAGTGATGTTGTTCTAGCTTCTGCTTCCCATGCCTTAATAATTGGCTTCAATGTAAGAGCAAGCTTATCTACTCAGGATATTGCTAAACAATATGGCATAGATATTAAGACATATGATATTATTTATAAAGTAGTAGAAGACATGGAAAATGCTATGAAAGGTATGTTAGATCCAGAATTTGAAGAAAAAGTAAATGGTACAGCCGAAATTAGACAAATCTTTAAATTCTCAAAAGTAGGTTTAATTGCTGGTTGTCATGTAACTTCTGGAACTATTAAAATTAATAGTAAAGCTCGTCTTATTAGAGATGATATTGTAATATACAATGGTTCTATTAAATCTCTACAACATGAAAAAGACCAAGTAAAAGAAATGAAAAAAGACATGGACTGTGGTATAACTCTAGAAAATTGTCAAGATTATAAAGAAGGCGATATCATAGAAGCCTATGAACTAGTAGAGGTTAAACGTTAAAATGAAAACAAATGTTAAAACAGAACGTCTAAATCATGCTATTCAAGAAGAAATAAGTATGATTCTAATGAAAGAAATAAAAGACGAAGCTATTCGCTTTGTAACTATAACAGGTGTTGAAACAACTACCGATCTTTCTTATTCAAAAGTATATTACACAGTACTAGATGAAAACAAAAAAGAAGAAACTCAAGAAGCTTTAGATAGAGCATCTTCATTTATTAGAACTAAACTAGCCGAAAGAATAGAAGTTAGACATACTCCAGAATTAAGATTTACTTATGATACATCCATTGCTTATGGAGAACATATCGAAAAAATAATGGAAGAAATAAAAGAGAAAGAGAAGAAAGATTAACTCTTTCTCTTTTCATGTCATAAAGAATATGCTACAATGAAATAGAATAGGAGTGGTACTATGAAGAAATTATTATTTATACTTATAGTCTTATTTGTACCAATAATAGTATCTGCTAAAGCTACAACCAAAGAAGGTGTAATGGAAACTATTAGTACCATTCAAAATACTCAAGTAGATGATGAAATAGTTATTAAGAATACTACTATAAATACAAATGAAATAACACTAGAACTATTAGAATCAAATAAAGTAGTAACAAAATCTATTCCATATACATGGAGTGATAATAAATTAATTTTAAGCGGTGGAACAATAAAAAGAGGAGAAGCCCCAGAAAATAATCAATATGCTTTCTATATTTATTCAATATTAGAAAGTAAAACAACTGCTCCATATGAAGAAAACCATTACTATAATTCAACCCTTATAAGAAAAATGTTAGAAGAAAACACAAAAAAAATAATAGAAGATCATAATACTGGAGATACCTTTTCTATTATTTTAAAAGAAACTGATAATAATATATACCAAATAGAATATCAATACAATTTAGCTGGAGATGATGCTCCGTTAGTAAGTCAACAAGAGATAAATACCGATGCTGTTTTAACAAATCCAAATACAGGTAACATTCATTTCTATATCACAGTCTTATTAGTTATTATGCTAGGAATAACTGCTTATACATATTGGGGAAAAGACCCCGTATAAAAGGAGATTATTATGAAAAAAAAGAAAAAAGAAAAAGAACTATACGATGATTGTTGGTTATATATTCTTTTGTTATCTACCTTAGTAATATTACTAGACTCAATAAAGAAGTATACCTTTACTTGCTTAAATGTTAATTTAACATATTCTCTATTCTTATTACCAGTAGAGTATTTTATAGTAGCCTATATTGCTAAGAAATATGATTATAAAAAAGCTGTTGCAGCTATATCTATGTCTGGAGTTTTACTAGTATGCTTCAATGCTACAGTAGCCTTCTTCCTACATGAGCAACTATTCTTAACAAATGTAAGTGGCGAATTCTGTGGTTATGTCATAAGTCAATTTGTATTTCTATTAATGTATTTCTTCTTAATGAATAATACAAAAATGCCACCTATACTAGTATATGGTACTTATTTATTTTCTATATTTGTATTTTATATATTTTATACATTAGTATATATTAATCATATTAATCTAAATCATTACTGGACTGGCTTCTTTATAACATTCATTATTCAAGGAATTATATGTATTGGACTAGTATATTTAGATAATAAAATTAAAAGAGGACAAGAAACTAAATAATAGTTTCTTTTTTTTATAAAAAAAATAGCCATATGGCTATAACAATATAGAAATAATAGTTAATAATGTATTATGTAACATGTGTAACGTCATACTTGTAAAAACAGTATCTGTTTTAGAATAAGCAAAGGCAAATGCTGCTCCTAAGGCCCCGTAAGGTATAATATAAAGATAATCTAATATGGTCTCTGCCGAATTAAATACATGAGCTCCTCCAAATAATAAAAATGAACAAAAAGCAAAAATAGCAGGACTTTTAATAAAATCTTTTAAAGCTTTTCGAAAGACTAATTCTTCAGTAAATGGAGCTAATATACCAGCTGTAAAAATCATTACTAAAGGTAGAGATTTAATCATTGATTGAACTGCTTCCTCATTATTTGCTCCTCCACCATTAAGCCCTATATTAATAATTAGATTTGATGCTATCATAACAAGCATACCAATTCCATAATAATAAAAGCCTTGATTCATACATTCCATTTTCTTACTAAGAAATATTTTAAGTTCTTGTTTTAAATCTTTTCTGTAAATAATAAATAATATTATCGCAATCATTAAAGAACAAAAAGCATTTAATAATACATAACTAGAAGTAGACATATTATTAGTATCCATTTTAAATAAATAAATTGGAATATAAGCAAATACTTTACTATACCAAAATAGTAAAAAAACTAATAATCCCTTAAAAAACATTTTTTCAGTTTTACCTATCTTATCCATATAATCACCACAATTAACATATCACAATTATAATAAAATTAAAAGCATCTAAAATAGAAAACACTTGCATTAATAATAAAACAATAGTATAATACAATTGTTGCTGAGAAAAGACTCAGTTACCCATACTCAGAGTAAGAGTTTCCGACTTACCCCGCGTTTGGGCGAATTTAAAGAAAGGAAGTGTAAAACATGGCATTAACAAAAGAAGAAAAATCAAAAATAATCAAAGATTTTGCCAAGAATGAAAAAGATACTGGTTCTGCAGAAGTTCAAATCGCTATTCTTACAAAAGAAATTAACGATTTAACAGAACATCTAAAAGAACATAAACACGATTATCATTCTCGTAGAGGACTTTTAAAGAAAGTTGGTCAACGTAAGAATATGTTACAATATCTTGCTAAGAAAGATATTCAAAGTTATCGTGAAGTAATTAAAAAATTAGGTTTAAGAAAGTAGACACGTTTTTTAGTGTCTATTTTTTTTAAGAAAGAAGGAAAAGTATGAAGAAAAAGAAAGTATTCGAATTAGATTTTCATGGAAGAAAACTAGTAGTTGAACATAATGAATTAGCTAAACAAGCAGATGGTTCTGTATTAGTAAGATATAATGATACTGTTATTTTAACTGCTGCTGTTGTTTCTAAAAATGTTAACTTATTAAGTGACTTTTTTCCATTAACAGTTAACTATCAAGAAAAACTTTATTCAGTAGGAAAAATACCAGGTGGTTTTATTAAAAGAGAAGGACGTCCAAGTGAAGCTGCTACTCTTGCTGCTCGTATGATTGATCGTCCAATGCGACCACTATTCCCAAAGGGATTTAAAAATGAAGTACAAGTTATTTCAATGGTATTATCAGTAGACCAAGATTGCTCACCAGAACTAACCGCAATGTTTGCTTCTTCTCTAGCAGTTTCTATCTCAAAAATTCCATTTAATGGACCAATTGCTGGTGTAAAAGTAGGTAGGGTAGATGGTAAGTTTATTATTAACCCAACGCCAGAAGAAGCTGAAAAATCAGATTTAGACTTAACAGTCGCAGGTACTAAAGATGCCATCAACATGGTTGAATCAAGTGCTAAACAAGTATCTGAAGAAATAATGTTAGAAGCTTTAATGTTTGGTCATAAAGCCGTAAAAGAATTAATTAAATTCCAAGAAAAAATCATCAAAGAAATTGGTGAAGAAAAAATGGAATATGAAACTCTTACTCCTGAACCAGAATTAATCGAAAGAATTACTGCTTTAGTAACTAAGAAACTTGATAAAGCTCTTCGTATTAAAGATAAGATTAAGAAGTATACAACTATTGATGAAATAAAAGAAGAAATGAATGAACTATTTACTAAAGAAAACGAAGATACAATGAAAGAAGAAGAACTAAAAGAATTATTAGTAAAGGTTCAAATGGTAATCTCAGATATCGAATATGAATTATTCAGAAGTATCGTAGTTAAAGAAAAACTAAGAGCTGACGGACGTAAGATGGACGAAATTAGGCCATTATCTACAGATATCGATTTACTACCACGTACTCATGGTTCTGCTTTATTTACTAGAGGAGAAACTCAAGCTTTATCAATTACCACTTTAGGTGCTCTAAACGAACATCAAATAATAGATGGTTTAAGTATGGAAGATCAAAAGAGATTTATGCTTCACTATAACTTCCCACAATTCTCAGTTGGAGAGACTGGTAGATATGGGGCTCCAGGAAGAAGAGAAATTGGCCATGGTGCCTTAGGTGAAAAAGCCCTTGCCCAAGTAATTCCTTCTGAAGAAGAATTCCCATATACAATTCGTGTAGTATCAGAAATTCTAGAATCAAATGGTTCATCTTCTCAAGCAAGTATTTGTGCTGGTTGTATGTCATTAATGGCAGCTGGTGTACCAATAAAAGCACCTGTTGCTGGTATCGCTATGGGATTAATTACTCATGAAGATAAATATACTATTTTAACTGATATCCAAGGTATGGAAGATCACTTAGGAGACATGGACTTTAAAGTGGCTGGTACTGAATATGGTATTACTGCTCTTCAAATGGATATTAAAATAAGTGGAATCACTGAAGATATTTTAAAAGAAGCTTTAGAACAAGCTCGTAAAGCTCGTCTAGAAGTATTAAAAGTAATGAAAAAACAAATTAAAGAACCACGTAAAGAAGTATCTAAGTATGCTCCTAAGATGGAAACATTTATGATTAATCCAGCTAAGATAAAAGACGTAATTGGTAAAGGTGGAGAAATGATTACTAAAATCATTTGTGAAGCCTCTAATGTTACTGAAGTAACTAATATCAATGCTGTAAAAGTAGAATTAGAAGATGATGGTAGAGTTATAATTTACCACTCAGATAAAGAAATCATTGAAAAAACAAAAGCTATGATTGAAGAAATAGTTAGAGAAGTAGAAGTAGGCAAAATCTATGAAGCAAAAGTAGTAAAAGTAGAAGACTTTGGTTGCTTCGTACAATTATGGCCAGGTTGTGAAGGAATGGTTCATGTTTCTCAACTTGCTAACGAAAGAGTAGAAAAAGCTAGTGACGTTGTAAGTGTTGGAGACGAAATTATAGTAAAAGCTTTAGGTCTAGACAAGAAAGGTAGACAGAACTTCTCAAGAAAAGAAGCTTTACCAAAACCTAAAGAAAAGAAACCAAAAAAAGAGAAAGAAGATGAGTAATCTTCTTTTTTTCTTGAAAAATAAGAAAAATGTGTTATAATACAGGTAACGGAGGGATATCGGATGTGGGAATTAATAAAAAATATTATTAAATGGATTATTATTGTAGCTTTAATTATTTTAGTAATTATGGGTATTTCTAAAATTGTTAATAAAAAGAAAGTTGCTACAAAAACATCTCAGACAGAAATAAAAACAATTAAAAAGACCAATACTGAAGAAACTAATGAAAGTACTACTACAGTAGAAAATTCAACAACAACAGAAAATACAACTACAAACAATACTACTAATAATAACACTACTACAAATAATTCAAGCAATACAAATACAAATAATAATACAAGTAATTCAAATAATAAGAATAATACAAGTAATACAAATGGAAATTCAAGCCTAGAAGTTGTAGAAATAGCAAATACTGGAACTAATATGGGTATTACCATATGGGTAGGATTATTTGTATGTACATCAACAATTGTTTATATTAATAAACAAAAAAGATATGAATAAAAAAAGAGGTTCTAATTTAGAACCTTTTTTGATGATAACTTAGTTATGACTTTAGGACTAATATATATACTATAGAAGGCTTTTTCATTCATTGAATTTCATATTATTATTTGCTATAATATGGAATATATTTGTGGAAGGAGACATTATATGAATAATTGTGATAGTAGACATTCTCGGGCTTATTTTGAAGATGGTAAGAACTTTAGCTTTTACAGTGATGAGCAAAAAGAAAAGCAAAAAGAAAAAGGTTATTGTTCCAAAGATGGTAGAAGTAATCATACATTTTGTTTTGATGGTGTTGTGTGTGGGTATTATGAGTTTGAAGATAAAACGTTCATTCTAACTAAGGGTTGTGAAGACTCAAAGCTATTCTTTGCAGGTTTACTAGATGAGGGTCTAATATTTCAGGATAAAGATAACTGCTTTATGTTTAGTGGCAACAATAAGAAAGCACGAGAGAAAGCACAACGAGAATTCCCAGTTGGAAGCATTTTATCAATTACTGTGCGCAAAAATAGTAATGGAAAAAGTCTACGCTCTTTTGAAGTCAAAAAAACTTCTAATAAATGGGATGAACACTCCGTATCGACAGATTTTCCACGGGATGTTATTACTCTTTTACATGGGCTTGACTTTTCGTGCGTTTTTAGTGGAAATACAATTAAAGGATTTGTTTTTGGTCCTACCGATGATAATATTATTGATGTTCATATTGAGAATGGTATTACAAGTAGGACATTCACAATTAATAAAAAGCGTGATCGACTTCTTTGCTATCCACAACCAAAAGGTATTATTATAATTAATGGCTATAATGCAAGTGTTTACAGAGGGAATATTATAATTGGGGCATTTGGAACATCTACATCTAAGAGATATTTTTCAGCAATAACACCTTTAGAAGCGGAAGATGCATTTACTCAGAGAAAGAAACTAATAAAAATAATAGACAGATATGGGGAACGAAAACAATAACAAAAAAAGTTCTAATTTAGAACTTTTTTTATTTTATTATCTATGTTGACCTAATCCTTCATTTCCTATTTGTTTGACTTTTTCGGGTGTGAATAGGAAAAATTGGTAATCCCCAGTACCAGCTAAGCCACCAAAAAAACATTTTACATCTTCACCATCTATTAAATTAGGGTCGAAGTAACAATTTACTAGACGAGCATCTTTAGGTATAGAAAATGGTTTTTTGTTTTTTGAATAAAACCACCAACTATCTTTTTCCTTTATAACGACGCCTTTAAATCTTTTGCCTTGATATATAAAAGATTTATTAAAAGATTTAAAATAATCTAATTCATCTTCTGAAAGAATGTTTGGTTTAAATCTCTCTAAATGCTTACTATATTCTTCAACCATTCTTATCGGAGGTGTAAATACTCCATAAATAATTTTATCATCTACAGGTAAACCCAACTTATTAAGACTTCTAACTTTTTTAGCACAAACCCGTACAAGACTTCCTACTGGAAATGAATTCTTGATACTTTCCCATTGATTATTGGTACATTTTTTATTAAATTCATCTACATTAAAACACCCAAAAAAGCATAATCCCCCAGTTTTACCCAATGACCCAAATAAGAGTTTATCCCCATTTTCACAGTCTTGAATAGTAACAAAATGATTACCTCTAACATCATAATATTGATCAATAATTCCAAAAAAGATATAGGGCCATCCTTTATCTAAAGAGACTCTAATATTTCTAAACGTGTCTTTAGAATAAGCATCCATAAATTAGTCACTTCCTAAAATATAGCTCATATTATAGCAACAAGCCATAATAAAATCAATGAATTGTTGCTGAAACAAACCTTTTATAGTATAATGTGGAGTAGGGTGAAATAATATGTATTTGAAAGGTATAACGACAAGTGGCTTTAAATCATTTGCAGATAAAATAGAACTAAAATTAGATGATAAAATAACTTGTATTGTAGGGCCTAATGGTTCAGGAAAAAGTAATGTAGTAGATGCAGTACGTTGGGTATTAGGAGAACAATCAGTTAAATCTCTAAGAGGAGAAGGTTCTATGACTGATGTAATCTTCTCAGGTTCTAAGTCAAGAAGCCCTCTAAATGTAGCTTCTGTAGAATTAGTTTTTGATAATACCGATCATTATATAAATATCCCATATACTGAAATATCTATTAAAAGAAGAGTATATCGTAGTGGTGAAAACGAATATTATTTAAATAATGAAAAGTGCCGTCTAAAAGATATTACTAATTTATTATTAGATAGTGGTATGGGTAAAGAATCTTTTAATATTATTTCCCAAGGAGAAGTAGATAAAATATTAAGTAATTCTGGGACAGATAGAAGAGTAATCTTTGAAGAAGCTTCTGGAATATTAAAGTATAAAAAAAGAAAAGAAGAAGCTCTTCGTAAATTAGATAGAACTCATAATAATTTAGAAAGAGTAAATGACATCACCACAGAATTAGAAATGCAAATAACACCTCTTAAAGAACAAAGTGAAAAAGCTAAAGAGTATTTAGAAAATAAAAAAGGCTTAGATCAATATGAAGTAGCCTTATTAGCTTATGATATAGAAACTATAAATCATTCTATTGAAACATCTAAAGAGAAAAAAGAAAAACTAGAAAATGAAATATTGGTTTTAAATAATGAAACAAATACTTCTTCAGTAGAAAGCTTAGAAGATGAAAAAAAATTAGATTATCTCCAAAAAGAATTATTAGAATGGAATCAAAAATTATTAAGATTAACAGAAGAAAAAGAAAAAATATTAGGTGAAAAAAATCTTCTAATTGAAAAGAATAAATCTTCTAAAGAAGAGGAAGAAGTAAAAGAAGAACTAAGAAGAAAACTAGAAGAAAAAGAAACTGTAGAGGCAAACATAAAAGTACTTGAAACAGAATTAAAAGAATTAACAGAAAATCTAAGTAAAAAAGACCAATTGAAAAAAGATTCTGAAAGAGAAATGCAAAATCATAAATTAAAGAAGAATATCTTAATGAATGATTTTTCTACTCATTCTACAGAAAGAATTACTCTACAACATAAGATTGATGCTTTGAATAATGAAATAGAACAGAATAGTGATATGCCTAATAGTGTCAGAAAAGTATTAAATAATACTTCCTTAACTGGAATATATAATACAATTGGTAATGTAATTGGTACTGAAGAAAAGTACATAAAAGCTCTAAATACTGCGATTGCATCTAATAAAAACTTTGTAATAACCAAAGATGAAGAATCTGCCAAAAAAGCCATTGCTTATTTAAAAGATAATCATCTAGGTAGAGCAACTTTCTTCCCTCTTAGTGTTATAAAAGAAAGAGAAGTAGATTTAGAAACATTAAATATTGTAAAGAATAGTAATGATTATCTAGGTGTTATGTCTGATTTAATAACTTATAATAAAGAGTTTGATAAAGTAATTAAAAACCAATTAGGAATAGTTTTAGTTGTAACTGATATAGATGCTGCTACTAGAATATCTCATATGATAAAAGCTAAATATAGAATTGTTACTTTAGAAGGAGACGTCGTAAATGTAGGAGGAAGTCTTACTGGAGGTTCTGCCTATCATGGTAAAAGCACAATTATTTTAAAACAAGAATGTAAACACCTAGAAGAGAAAGTTGAACTTCTAAAACAAGAGGAAAAAGAAATTCAACAAGAAATATTAGATTTAAATAAAGAAAGTGACTCTTTAGAAGAAAAAATACTAGAACAATCTAAAGAAAAAGCCGCTCTAGAACAAATTCTTTTCTCAAAACAAGAAGCCTTAAAGAAGGAAAAAGAAAAGAAAGAAATAATTTTAAAAGAACAAGAATCTCTAGAAGCTATAGAAAATAATTCACTAGATCAAAAAGAACAGGAATATATTCGCTTATTCCATGAAAAGAGTGCCGAAAAAGACCAAGTGGAAATTAAAATTCAATCTCTTAATAGAGAAATAAGTGAATTAAAAGATAAAATAGAAAAAGAAGAAGCTGAAGATAAGCTAAAAAACTCTCGTCTTCGTAGTTTAGAAAAAGAAGCTAAGGATTTAGAAATATTAATAAATAGAAATGATGTAAAACTAGATAACATGTTACAAATACTAAATCAAGAGTATGAATTAACTTACGAAAAAGCTAAACAAGATTTTGTCTTAGATATAGAACCAGAAGAAGCTAGAAAAAAGGTTGATACCTATCGTAGTAATATTAAAAGAATAGGTATGGTTAATATAAGTGCTATTGAAGAATATGAAAAAGTAAATACCCGTTATGAATTCTTAACAAACCAAAAAGAAGATTTATTAAAAGCCGAAGATACCTTACTAGATATTATGAAAGAAATGGATTCTATTATGAAAGAAGAATTTAAAACAACATTTGAAGAAATACGTATAGAATTCCAAAAAGTATTTAAAGAACTATTTAATGGTGGGAATGCTGATTTAAAATTAACAAATCCTGAAGATTTATTAGAAACAGGTGTTGATATAGTTGCTTCTCCTCCTGGCAAGAAACTAACAACAATCTCACTATTATCAGGTGGAGAAAAAACTTTGACTGCTATCTCATTGTTATTTGCTATACTAAATGTTAGAACAGTACCATTCTGTATCTTTGATGAAGTAGAAGCAGCTCTAGATGAAGCAAATGTAGCCGGCTTTGGTAAATACTTAAGTCACTATAAAGATAAAACTCAATTCTTAATTATTACCCATAAAAAGAAAACTATGGAATACGCTAATACATTATATGGTATTACAATGCAAGAATCTGGAGTATCAAAATTAGTAAGTGTAAAATTAGAAGGGGCACATGAAGTATTATAAAGGAGAAGATTAATCTAAATCTTCTCCTTTTTTAAATACTACATCATATTTATTTCCCGAAACTATGTAATATAAAGTACCATTATCTCCCATTTCATAAAAATGTTTATCTACTGCAAACCATCTCATTAAAACATGTTTATCATGATCCCATACTCTAACAAAATAAGAACTACTATCATCACTTATATCAACATGCTTATCAAATACATATACTTTACAAGAATACATTTCTCCATTTTGTTCTAACTTTTTTTTCTTGCCTTCGCTTATATAATTACTAATAAATATTATAATTAATAACACAAAAAACTTAAATAATCCTGGAGAAATAGTTCCGGTAGTAAATGCTTTTACTATATAATTAATATTAATTAAAACTATTATAAAGATAACATAATAGAATAATCTAAAATGTCGTTGATTAATTAATAGTTCTTTATCTGTATCATTGCATATTTTTAAATCTTTAAAGTACTTCTGTATATTTGCAACATCTACAGGAATAATATTCTCAGGTAAAGATAAATAATCATATTGTTTAGTTAGGTGATTTCTTAAAGTTTCTCTAAATAATAGACCTAATTTTTTATTATCCATATCATATCTAGGAATAATAAATTTCCCTTTTTTAGTATCTTTAATAATTTCTATCTTATAATCTTTATATTTAACTATTAGATCATCATTAATCTTTTCATAACTAATTAGTTCGGTATCTATTATATCTATATGTGTAAAGAAGATAACTAAAAATATCAAAAAACCAAAATACATGAAAAAAAACAAAAATGCATCTACATCACTAACCCCATCATTTATTAAAAGTAAAGCCCCCAAAAAACAAATAACTATATAAAATAGTAATACACAAGACCATATCAAATTACCATGTTTATTCATATAAACACCTCTAGTATAAGTATAACATGATACCATAAAAAAAGATTATATGGATCTCATAGAATCTTTATCTTTATATGGATTTTTAGGATCAATATGATCTGTAAATAAAATACCATTTAGATGATCAAGCTCATGTTGGAAACATATTGCTAATTCTTCTCTAGCTCTGATCTGTATTTTTCTTCCTTCTAAATCATAACCTTCAAAAGTAACTCTCGCATATCTTGGCACAATTCCACATACTGGTCTATTAACACTTAGACAACCTTCTCCTTCACCAACATATATTTTTTCTTGGGAATTACTTATCATTCTTGGATTAATTAAGACATAGGTTTCAAATTCTGGTTCACCATCTTCATCATCTGAAATATCATTAACTACTACAAAGTAACGTTTTAATATTCCAACCTGTACTGCTGATAATCCCATACCAGGACGTAATTCATATTTTTCTGCTATTTCTGGAATTTGACTATTTTTTAGAAATTGAATCATTTTTTCAATCATTTCTTTATCAGCTTTAGTTAGAGGAAAAGTAACTTCTTTACTAGTCTGTTTTAAACGACTATCTTTTTCATCTATAATATCTTTCATTTTAAGCACTAGTATCACCTCAATCTCCTATATTTTATCAAAAAAAAGTAATTTTGAAAAGAATAAAACTATAAACTATGTTAATTTACATGGATTTATTAATTAAAATGTCATTTCTATATAAAAAATATGGTATATTTATTATATAGGAGGCTTATATGAAAAAGATAATTAAGTATATAGATAAACCATTATTTTTTATAACAATTATTTTATTTATATTAGGCCTTATTATGGTTTTTTCGGCTTCTAATGTTACAGCTTATATGACACATGCCGTAAGCCCTTATAATTATTTCATGAAACAAGGAGTTTTCTTAACAGTTGGTTTTATATTGTTTTTTATTATGATATTTTTTAATACTAAATCTTATGGAATGTTTTCTAAACTATTATTGCTGGTAGGTATAGGATCACTAGTACTAGTATTATTTATGGGTACTGAAAAAAATCAAGCTGTAAGCTGGTTTAATTTAGGATTTGTAAATATCCAACCTAGTGAATTTATTAAGGTTATAACAATAGTCTTCTTAGCCGACTATTATGAAAAAAATATAAAGAAATTAAAAAAATGGGGTTCAAGTCTACTACCTATAGGTATATGTGCCATAGTAGCAGGGTTAATATTTATCCAACCAGATTTAGGAACTACTATTATTTATTGTGCTATTGTAGGAATTATCTTTTTAGCGGTACCTATTAGTAAAGAAATAAAGTGGAAAACAGTTGCAACTACAATAGGTTTAATAGGTTTTGGTATAATGGTTTTATTAGGAACAGGCAAAGGTGTACTTTTAGAAAGACAAATGGAAAGATTTGACTTTGCTAGACCATGTGACAAAATATTAAGTACTGGTAACCAAGTATGTAATTGCTATATAGCGATTCATAATGGTGGTCTAACTGGAGTAGGGCTTGGTAATTCTACCCAAAAATATTTGTATTTACCAGAACCATATACAGACTTTATTTATGCCATTATTGTAGAAGAATTAGGTGTTATTACTGGTGTTGCCATTATACTTGCTTATATAATAATTTTATTAAGAATACTATTAATAGGTAGAAAAAGCCCATCCAATAGAGGCGCAACTATTTGTTATGGTGTCGCTGCTTATATATTCTTCCATATCGCTATTAACTTGATGGGAATTCTAGGCTTAATCCCCATAACTGGAGTACCACTGCCATTTATGAGTTATGGTGGAAGTTTTACTATATGTTTAATTGCGGCTTTAGCTATGGTTCAAAGAGTAAGTGTAGAAAATGGCATATTAAAAGAAAAAAGTAATTTATAAGAAAAAGGAAACTTTTTCTTTTTTTTTCGAATAATAATAAAGGAGGTGGTAATATGACATTTCAATACCGCTATCGAAAACAAATATTAATATCCGTCATAGTATTAATAATTATAACTAGTTTAATTGTTCTATATATTTATAAAAAGCCCAAGAAAAAGGTAAAAAAAGAACCAGAAGTAACTATTGCGAAGATAGAAAAGAAAGAAAAGAAAGAATCCGTAGAAATGGTCCAAATTGATATAAAAGGACAAGTACTATCACCAGGTTTATATTCCCTAGATAAAGAATCAAGAATAATGGATGCAATTATGGTAGCTGGTGGCCTAACCGAACAAGCAGATACTTCAGTAATTAATTTAAGTAAAAAAGTAACTGATGAAATGGTAATAATTATCTATAGTAAAGAAGAAGTGGCTGACTTCAAAAAAACAAAAGAACAAGAACAAAGTCTCCAACAAATGTGTATTCAAAAGGATGAAAATGCTTTAAAAAATGATGCCTGTATCACCACAGAAAATACACCAATTGGGAAAATATCTATTAATAATGCTACTATAGAGGAATTAATGACCCTACCAGGAATAGGTGAAGCAAAAGCTAAAGAAATAATTAATTATCGTGAAACAAACGGACCATTCCAAGATATTAATGATCTAATGAATGTTCCAGGAATAGGAGAGAGCCTATTTGCTAAAATTCAGGAAGATATTACTCTGTAATAAAGTATATTATTTACTTTTTATTTTAACTATAATTATCACAATAACCCGCTTAGTAATTCCTAAACATTCATCTTATAGTAGTTTATCTAATAAATTTATAGGTATTATCACCAATATTAAAAAACAAGAAGAATATCAAACAATATATCTAAAGAATAAAGAAACAGTCATACTGACAAGCCCCAATAATTATAATCTCCATCTAGGAGATAAAATAAAAGTCTTAGGAGAATTTCAAAGAATAAAAAAGAATACAACACCTAATATTTATAATTATCAAAAATACTGTTATCAAAGAAATATCTTTTATCAAATAAAAGTAGAAAAACTAATTATAATTACTAAAAATAAATCTATTTATTATCTATTAAGAGAAAAAATATATAATCATCTAAAGTATAATCCTTATCTATTAACTTTCTTATTAGGAGATAAAACTTATTTAAATGAAGAAGCTAAATTAAGCTACCAAGAAAATGGTATTAGTCATTTATTTGCTATTAGTGGTATGCATATAACTTTATTTAGTTCAATAATTGATAAGTTATTAAGAAAAAGAAAAATATCGGAAAATAATAGATTTATTGTTATATCTATTATCTTATTAATATATCTTTTCTTAGTAGGCTTAGCACCTTCTATGTTAAGAGGGGTATTATTCTATTACTTGTTTACTCTTAATAGAATCTATTACTTTTATATTAAGAGAGAAAACCTATGGCTAGTATGTATATCTATATCTTTGCTTATTAATCCTTTCTATATAATGGATGTAGGATTCTTATACTCTTATTTAATAAGTTTTTCTCTTCTAAAAATGCAAGATACTCTTAAATCAAATAATTATTTTAAATCACTTCTAAAAGTATCACTATTATCTTTCTTTGTTAGTATACCTATATCATTATATAATTTCTATCAATTAAACATTCTAAGTGTTATCTATAATTTACTATTTGTTCCCTTAATCTCTATAGTTATATTTCCTTTAAGTCTAATAGTAGGAATACTACCATTTTTATTGCCAATATATGAATTATTAACTCAAATACTTGAAAGAATCTCTATCATCTTAAATACCATAAAAATAGGTACATTACTATTTCCTAAAACAATAAATATCTTATACATTATCTATTTATTATTAATAATAATTTACCTTCATCTTAAAAAGAAGATATTAATTGTTTCAGTACTAATATTATTAATAATACATTTATTTATACCAATATTGGATTCAAATAAATATATAGATTTTATAGATGTAGGGCAAGGAGATTCTACTATAATTAGAATGAATCATAAAACTATAATAATAGATTCTGGAGGTAATCCTAAAAAAGAAGGATTAATAACAACTTCAATAATAAAACCTTATTTAAAAAGCAAAGGCATAAATAAAATACAAACTCTAATTATTACTCATGGGGATTACGATCATATGGGAGAAGCAATTAACTTAGTAGAAAATTTAAAAGTAGAGAAAGTAATCTTTAATTGTGGCGAATATAACTATTTAGAAAAAGAATTAATCAAAGTCCTAAATAAAAAGAAAATAAAATATTATTCATGTATTAAAGAATTAAATATAGATAATAATAAATTATATTTTCTACAAACAAATATCTATGACAATGAAAATGATAATTCTAATGTTATTTATACAGAACTTAGTGGTTATAAATTTATGTTTATGGGAGATGCAAGTATTACTACTGAAAAAGAAATATTAAATAATTATAACTTACCAGATATAGATGTCTTAAAAGTAGGACATCATGGATCAAAGACAAGCAGTGGTAAAGAATTTATTGATGAAACAAATCCAAAGTATTCAATAATTAGTGTTGGAAAGAATAATCGTTATGGTCATCCAAATAAAGAAATAATAGATAACTTAGTGAATTCAAAAATATATAGAACAGATCAAGATGGTAGTATTATATTTAAAATAAAGAATCATAAATTAAAGATTGAGACTTGTAGTCCATAGAAAAGTGTCACCACTGGCAACACAATTATGAAAGGAGTAAATATGAATTATTATAATGAAATAAAAAACAAACTAATTGATAATGAAGTATATGTAAAAGTAAAAGACTATTCAAAAGAAAGATATAAAGTTATTACATATTTTGAAATAGGTAAATT
This sequence comes from uncultured Erysipelotrichaceae bacterium, assembly GCA_902780585.1. GTDB lineage: Bacteria > Bacillota_I > Bacilli_A > RF39 > UBA660 > UBA3789. Next base: position 19,675 of record CACZGA010000007.1, read on the forward strand.
ATTGAATGAAGCTGGTGGTAAATATGGAGATAATATTATAGATGAATATTCTAAAAAGTTAGTTATTGAAGTTGGTAAAAAGTATAATAGAAGAACTTTGTTTAGAATGAAGAAATTCTACAATGTATTTAGCAATGAGAAAGTGACAACAATGTTGACACAATTAACTTGGTCACATTATTTACTATTATTATCGATAAGTGATTATGATGAAATAATATATTATATAAATATATCTAAAAATAATAATTTAACTCAAAGACAATTACAAGAAAAAATAAAAAGTAATGAATATAAAAGAATACCTATTGAATCAAGAAACAAATTAAACAAAAATGAAATTCTTAGTCCAAACGATTTAATTCCTAATCCAATAATAATTAAAAATAGTAATAATTACGAAAATATATCAGAAAAAACATTACAACGACTAATACTTGAGGATATTGCATCTTTTTTGAAAGAGCTTGGGAATGGATTTACATTTATAGATAATGAATATCAAATAAAATTTGGTAATAGATATAATTATATAGATTTACTTTTATATAATATTAAATATAAATGTTATGTAGTAGTAGAATTAAAAGTTACTGAACTCAAGAAAGAACATACTGGTCAAATTATGGCTTACATGAATTACATTGATAAAAATATTAAAACAATGGAAGAGAATGATACAGTAGGAATAATAATTTGTAAACAAGATAACGAGTATGTAATTAAATATTGTTCTGATGATAGAATAATTGCTAGAGAATATGAATTAGTATGATATAGTAAATATAGGATGTGATAGAATGGATATTAATAGTGTGATAAATTATTTAAATACTAGCAATAAAGAAACAGAAAAAACAACAAAATTATTTCCAAAATAATAATAGTAATATATAATAAAGGCGGAGGAAAGAAGAAATGAAAAAAGTAAAATTATTTTTATTATTATTTTTAATTGCTGCAATTTATACAACAAATATTAAATGTGTGGCTGCAGAAGATGGCAAAGATATCTTAAAAAGCGTAGCACTTTATACGCAAACTAGCAACTATGAAGTTGGGGATAAAATGACATTTAACATTGACGCAACAGAAGAGATTAGTTCTATGAAAATATCATTTTATAACCATGTAAGTAAAGATGGGCACTATTATGGTAGTTTTACAGTCGATTTAACTGGAAAATGCTCATCAGGTGAACAGACAAGATGTACATTTGATGGCATTATTCCTGAAAAAATTGAGGGATACTATGGAACTGCAGATAACGATCATATTGAGATGACTATATATCCTGGAACTTATGAAGTTAGTAGTATATTTGTTTATGATAAAAATGGAAATTTAACTAGATATACGACAGATAAAGAAACAGCAGATACTGGTGGGTTTTTGTATTATCCACATAAAATAGGAGTTAATATAAAAGGGGAGTTACAAAAAGATGGACCGGACGCACTAAAGAGCATAGCCCTTTATACATTTACTAGTAACTACTATATTGGTGATAAAATGCAATTTAATGTTGAAACAACTGAAGATATTACCGGTATTAATATTACTTTTTATAATCCAACAAGTTCTGATGGACATGACTATGGCATGTTTACTATCTATTTAACGCCAGATGGTCCATATAATGGATCTATCCGCTCATATAGTGGATATATTCCTAAAACGATTGCGGGATATTATTCAACATCAGAAGCTGGCCGTTCTGAATCAACTATCTATCCAGGTACATATGAGGTTAATAGTATATTCCTTTATGATAAAAGCGGAAAATATATTCGCTATACAACTAATGAAGAATTTGCTAATACAAGTGAATTTTTGTATTACCCATATAAAATAAAAATTAATTTAAAAGAGCCAACAGCCGATGAATTGAATGATGTAAACTTCACTATAGATAAATTAAACTTAAAAAAACAAACAGCATCAATTGGCCAAAAAGTTCCACTAGATGTTAAATATTCATATGATGACACAAATAAAAAAGTAAAATCTATTTATTTAATTTTCCGTGACCCAAGTAAAAGACAAACTTTCACAACATATGTAAAATCATTATCCAAAAATCCATATTTTGTAGTAGCTTCTAGCGCTGACATGATAACATACAATTTGGACTCCGTTGGTGTTACTTTTGAAGCAACAGATGGTACAAATAATACTATTATTCTTAATAGTAACTCCAATTCTGGAAAATATAGTGATATTTTTAATCAAAATCTAACTATAACAGGAGATAATAATTCAGCAAATGGAGAACTATATTTCTCTGCAGATGAATTAAATGATGAAGTTTATAAAAAAATTCAAGATAGCAAAGATGATTCTATTGTTATCGATGCCGATAATTATACAATTGTACCACTTCAATTATTTGATATAATTAAAAATAGTAATAAGAATTTAATAATAAAACACAATAACATTGAGTGGGTATTTAATGGTGAGGATATTAAAACTCCTAAGGATATAGATGTTTTAATGAACTTCTATGAAATGAATGATTCCAACATTTCAGATAATTTAAAAAATGCCATAGATGATGAAGCTTTAATTCTTGAATTCCCAGATAATGGTGAACTTCCAGGGAATGTATTAATTAGAATTAAAGATGCTGAAATAATCAATAAATTGAATGGTGATAAATACTATATTTATTACGTTGATACAGAAAATGACAAATTAAAGAAGGTAGCATTAGAACTTCAAAAAACTTCTGAGGGTTATATTGAGTTTTATATTAACCATAACTCTAAATATTTAATATCTTCTAAAGAAATAACAAAACAAACAATTTTGGGAGAAGACGATTCACTTCTAGCAAAGAACACTGCCTTAAAAGAAAAGTCTTCAATAAAAAAATCAAATCCTATTATACTTTATTCAGTAATCGCCGTTATCTGTATCGCAGTGATTGCAATAGTTGTTGCTAGAAAAACAAAAAAGCATAATAAGACAGAAAATAATGAAGTTACTGACTAAAAACAATAATAAAAGCATGAAGCTACAATTATAATTGTAGCTTCTTTCTTTGTAAATAAAGGATTTTAAAATAATAGATAAAAATATGATATAATTTAAAAGGTGGTTATTATGAATAAGAAAAATACAATAATTTTATTTATATATACTTTTTTAAATTATTTTTTATTATATAGAGCTTGTGATGTTTTATATTATGTATCAAAGGGAATTAGTAATGACGAATATATCATATTTTTAACAATAGGTAGTTTAATTACAATTGTATTCTTAATACCTTTTGGAATTATAAAAGATAACTATAATCGTAAATATATACTTATAGTAAGTAATTTATTTTTATTACTCGCAACACTTACTTATATTTATTCAAATAATGCCTTATTTATGGGAATAGGAATTATAATGTCTGCTATTTCTAATTTATTATCACAAGGTATTGCTATATCCTTACTACATTCATTTATAAAAAATAAAAAAGAATATTCAAAAATGTTTTACAAATGGCAAGTTTATCTATATTCAGGCTATTTAATATCCATGATTTTAGGTGGTGTAGCAGCAAGTTATAGTTTAGTATCAATGTACTATATAAGTCTTATACCAATAATACTTAATTTTATAGTATTGTTTTTATTGGATGATAGTGCTGAAAAAACAAAGAAAAGAAATAAAACAAAGTACTTATTAAAAGAATCTCTTAATCTATTAAAAAACAACAAACTATTAAAAATAATATTATTATCAGAAATGATTATTACACCTACCTCTAATATAGTATTTGAAAGTCATCCAGAATATTTATCTGGTATGGGTGCTTCTACCACTTTAATAGGTGTATATACAGCTATTATGTGCTTATTTGGAATAGTAGGTAATAAGATTGCCAGTATTCAAAATAATCAAACAAAAGCCTTTTTTATTTATGCTATATTACTAAATATTAGTTTAGTATTAATTGGGGCTATAACAAATTATTCAGCAATTATATTTATAATTATGCTTCAATGTTTCTTTTCAGTTACTGGTAATATTTATAATACATCTATTCAAAATGAATGTGATGATTCTTATAGACAGACCATCTTAGCAATATTTACTTTTTTAATATCTATATCTGAAATGATAATTGCCTCAATGACTAGTATTATACTAAAAAATATAAACTTAAACCAATCATATATCATATTAGGTGTGTTTGGCTTGATAGGAATACTTGTAGTTTTAGTTTACTACCTAAAAAGGGTGTGCTACAATAAATAACCAGGTGATAATATGGAAATAAAATACAATCCTAACAACAGCCCACGGAATGGTTCGCTAGAGTTTTGGGAAAATGACAATATAATAATGGAAATGGGAGGTGTTGGAGCCGATTTGGTTTGGTTTTTTTATACGAGAGATGTTATCAGAGTAAGCCCGGGGATGGAGCTATATGAACCACTAAAAGAATTTATGGCCCAAGGATATGAGTTTTATGAAGATGATGATCTAAAATGTTCAAAAACTCCTGACAAATTAGTTTGGTACAGTGATTTGGGTCATATTGATTCTGTAGAAGGAGTTAGCTATTTAACAATAGAAAGAAAAGACGATTCTTTTGAACTGCAAAGCCGTAATAAGTTATATGAAAAATATGGAGCAACTGGTAGACCACAAGCAATAGCTTTTAGACCTGCCAGAAATGGAACATATTCTGAAAATATAGAAACACATTTCACTCTTCAAGATGATTTTAGTATGATTATATACAATCCCTTATATGAAAAATATAGTAAACAAAGAGAAAATAACCCCACCCATAGAAAAACATACCCAAACTAAAAGAAAAATAGTGTTATAATAATAAAAAGGTAGAAATTTATGAAAACTAAAATAATTAAAATTAATAATACAAATGATTATAATAAGTTTTTGAATAAACTATTTCTATACAAAAGTGTATTTTATTATAATACTCTCTTTGTAGTTGATACTAAAACAGATAATAAAATGCTTACTTATATAATAGAAGCTTTAAATATAAAAAACCGCAAAAAAAGAATAACATATATCTATGATAATGCTTGTAAAACGATTGATGACGCAACACCTGAAAATATGTGTGGCTTTAAAAATGGTAAATGCTACCTTCAACGTAGGTCAAAAAGTAATAAATGTAATGGTTGTTGTAGAAAATGTTTATATCAATCAAAAGAAGGTTGCCCAACTAAGAATTTGGCTTGTAAATTATTTAACTGTTCAGAAGTAAAATCAAGATATAACATGATAACAGCTGATGATTTAAAAATATTACGCTTACTAAGTCTAAAAAACCAATTGGTTATAAAATCAGATTATTTTTCCAAAAGAGAAGATGTCTTAAAAGACTTATATGCTTACACTTTAACTTATTCTACTATAAGAGTAGTTTATAGATTAATTAAAAACAACTATTTATTAAAAAAAGACGTATTATGATTGCTTCTTAATAGAAGCTTTTTTCATTATATTTTAATAAAAAAATAGTAGAAAATGCCTAAAAAATATGATAATATAAATTGGTACGGAAGGTAGGGGGACCATGAACAACGATTTAGCTAATACAATTCGTAGTAAAGTAGATATCGTTGATATTATAGGGGAAAGAATACCTCTAGTCGCTAAAGGAAAGAACTTCTTTTGTGTTTGTCCTTTCCATGATGATACAAATCCTTCCATGAGTGTTTCTCGTGAAAAGCAAATGTATACTTGTTTTTCCTGTCATGCTACTGGTAATGTTTATACTTTTTTAATGAACTATGAACATATGGATTTTAAACAAGCATTAAAGTACTTAGGTGATAGAGTAGGCATTAATACTGGAAACATTCAAATAAAAAAGAAAACAACTAAATATGATAAATTATATGAAGCCTATCAATTTGCTTTAAAATATTATCAAAATAATTTAAATAGTAATGTTGGTAAAACAGCTAAATCTTATTTAAAGGGTAGAAATATTGGTGAAGAGACTATTAAAGAATTTGAAATAGGTTTATCACTAGATTCCAAAGATGATTTAACTAAATTGTTAGAAAGCAAATCCTATGATTTAGTAACATTAAATAAAGCAGGTTTATCATCAGATAATCATGATATATATAATGATAGAATAATGTTTCCTCTTTATGATATTTCTGGCAGAGTAGTTGGATTTAGTGGCCGTATATACAAAGACAATGGTCAAAATAAATATTTAAATACTAAAGAAACAGAAATATTTAAAAAAGGTGAAATGCTGTACCACTATCATATTGCTAAAGAAGAATGCCGTAAGAAAAATACTGTAATTGTAATGGAAGGTTTCATGGATGTCATAAGAGCAAGTACCATAGGTATAAAAAATACTGTTGCCTTGATGGGAACGGCACTTACCAAAGATCAGATGCAATTAATAAAAAGGCTAGCTAGTACAATTATACTTTGTCTAGATGGTGATGATCCTGGAGTACACGCTACTCTAAGTATTGGTGAAGAATTCCAAAAAGAGGGTATTGAGGCCAAAGTAGTAATGCTACCTAACCCCGAAGACCCTGATAGCTTTATCTTAAAGAATGGTGCCGAAAGATTTAATAACTTATTAGATTCGGCTTTAAACTATACAGATTTTAAAATGTTAAAGTTAAAAGAAAAGGTAGATTTCCGTTCTGATGAAGAAAAAGCTAACTATATAAATAGAGTAATAGAAGAAACATCAAAAATAGATGATGAGATAAGAAGAGAAGTAATATTAAAAAGACTTGCAAAAGAATTCGATATAGGATATAATACACTGGAAATGCGCATGAATAGGCTTCTCAAAAATAAAGAAGAAAAACAAGCAGAAATTCCATTCACACCCAAGAAAGCCGTTGATAAAAAAGATAAATACAGAAAAGCATTTGAACAAATAATATACTTTATGTTGAACAATGATTGGATTATTACTCAGGTAGAAAAAGAGAGATTAATATTCCCTACGGAATCAATGAGAGCAACCTGTACAGAAATAATCTATTATTATAAACAGTATGGAGTAATCAATGTAGCTGATTTTTATACTTATGTTCAAGATAAAGAGAATATACTAGAATTTCTAAACAGTGTTTTAGCAGGTTCATATAAAGAAACTACAGATATGAAAGAGTTACTAGAGTATTTCAGAGTAATTCGCGAATACAGCGAAAAACAAGAAATTAAGAGGCTCACTAATTTAATGAAGAAAGAAGTAGATCCAATAGAACAAGCTAAAATAGTTGAAAAGATTAGAAAGTTAAGGTTAGGAGATAATTAGAATGGTGGAAGTAATTAAAACTCTTGCTGAAAGAAAAGAAAAGTTACTATCAATTGGTAAAAAGCAAGGCTATGTAACTTATGAACAATTAGCAGATCAATTAAAAGGACTAGATGTAGATAGTGATACATTAGATGAATTATATAATTTTTTAGTAGATAATAATATCGAAATAGTATCAGAAGATGGCAGTGATGATGCTACTGGTGGTGAAGAAATCACTGCAGATATGTCAGTTGAAAATCTAACGCTTTCCAAAGATGTTAAAATTAACGATCCAGTTAGAATGTACTTAAAAGAAATAGGACGTATTAATTTGTTAACTTCAGATGAAGAATTTGAATACGCTCAACGTGCTGTAGAAGGCGATGAAGAAGCAAAAAGAATGCTTGCTGAATCTAACTTACGTTTAGTAGTAAGTATTGCTAAAAGATATGTAGGCCGTGGTATGTTATTCCTTGATTTAATTCAAGAAGGAAATATTGGTTTAATGAAAGCTGTAGATAAATTTGACCCAACAAAAGGTTATAAGTTTTCTACTTATGCTACTTGGTGGATAAGACAAGCTATCACCAGAGCAATAGCTGACCAAGCCAGAACAATTCGTGTTCCTGTCCACATGGTAGAAACAATTAATAAACTAGCTAGAGTACAACGTCAATTAACTCAAGAGTTAAATAGAGAACCAACTGATGAAGAAATTGCTAAGAAATTAGGTATTAATGTAGATAAAGTAAGAGAAGTATATAAAATATCTCAAGACCCAGTTTCATTAGAAACACCAATCGGTGAAGAAGATGATTCTCATTTAGGAGACTTCATTAAAGATGAAAGAACAATGGGCCCAGAAGAATATGCAACTGTTGAAATGTTAAAAGAAGAACTTAAAGGAGTTTTATCTACCCTAACAGAAAGAGAAGAAAAAGTATTAAGATTACGTTTCGGATTAGACGATGGTCAATGCAGAACCTTAGAGGAAGTTGGTCAAATATTTGGTGTAACTCGTGAAAGAATTCGTCAAATTGAGGCTAAAGCCCTTCGTAAATTAAGACACCCATCACGTTCACGTAAATTAAAGGACTTTTTAACAGACTAATGAAAATAAATGCTAGATTAAAAAAAATAGGGGATTTAGTGGAAGCTAACTCCTTTTGTTTAGATGTAGGGTGTGATCACGCTTTATTAGATATTTATTTAATTAAGCAAAGAAAAATGGAACACGCAGTTGCATCCGATATTGCCCCAGGCCCTTTGGAACAAGCTAAGAAAAATATCCAAAGAGAAGGACTAGAGGATCAAATTGAGACACGCTTAGGTCCAGGGCTAGAACCATATACAAAAGATATTAATACTATTATCATTTCTGGAATGGGTGGTAGAAATATAATAGGAATCCTAAAAGCTAAACCTAAAGTATTAAAACAGATTGATACATTAATACTAAGCCCTAATAATTATCAAGAAGATGTCAAAAAATATATCTGTAAAAATGGTTTCTACATTGCTAATGAAGAATTTGTAAGAGACAATCGTTTTATATACCAAATTATTGTATTAAAACGAGGAGAAAGAAGATACACAAAAAAAGAATACTTCTTTGGACCTGTATTTTTAGAAAAAAAAGGCCCATTGTTTAGGGAATATTACACAAGAGAATTAAAATCAAGAGAGATATTACTCTCTATGTTACCTAAGAACTATTATTTAAAAAGACTACAAGTAAAAAAGGAAATAGCTATGATTCAAAAAGAAATTACAGACTAATCTTTCTTTTTTGTAAAAAAATAGTTATAATGAACTTAAGTAAAATTTGAGGTGTTTCATGAAAAGAATACAAAGAATTATGATTCTATTCATATTATTATTTCTAAGTTACGTCAACGTATCTGCTCAAGATACAATTTATTCTTTGAATAAATATAAAGAAGAAGAACTAAATACAATTATAAGTGGCTATAAAGAAGATAATAAAAAAGATGGTTTTATAACAATAGGTAGTATTAAAAATAAAGATGATACACAATTGCCAATTATTGTTAAATTTAAAAAGACAGGGGAAATAGTATGGTCATATACTCACTTTTCGACTGAAGATGAATCAATTGTGTCAGTTAACTATTCATATCAAAATGATGTAGTAGATGGTTACTTATTACTAATACATAAAAAAGATAAAGATGTTTTAGTAAAGGTAGATTTATTAGGTATTAATTGTTGGGAAAGAGAATTAGATGGTTATTATGAAAAAATGATTTTAATAACCGATGATAATAATTATAATGTAATGTATCTATTAATAGGAGAAAAAGACGATAAAGCAATTATAGATACTTATAACATGGATCTTAATTTTATGGAAAGAAAAGAGTTTCCTAAAGACGGATACCATACTTCTTTTAAAGATATTGCATCTATAAATAAGAACCAATATGCTTTGCTATATAATAGTAAAAAAGATGAAGAAGAAAAATATGAATTATGGCTTATAGATTGGAATAGTCAAGAAATAAAAAAAATAGATAATCCATTAGATAAATATGAAGATTATCATTTATATAGTAATTATAATAGTTTTATTCTCTATGGAGTTACTTCTGAAGTAAAACTAAAAAAAGGTGCAGAAAGCTATTATCTAATAAAATATAACCAAGAAGGAAACATGGAGTGGGAAAGTGTAGGAAATATTCCTGTTAACCCCCAAAAACCAATTGTATTAAGAGAATACAATGGTAACTATTACTTACTATATGAAAACGATGATTCCAGTAAAGAAGTAATATTATTAGATCAAGAAGGAATTTATAAAGAAAAGAGAAAGAAAATTAATAATAATTACTATACTTTTAATAACTTCTATGTCAAAGGAAAGACCCTTTATATTGTAGGACAAATACAATGTGGGGAAGATGATGATTGTAATTATAAAACAAATTCTTTATTCCTAGTAAGTGGTGAAGAAAAAGTAATTGAAGTAGAAGATAATGCTAGTACTGGAATATTAATATGTGTTGGATTATTAGTAGTTTTAACAGGATTTTTAATTGTAATTAAGAAGAGGAGAAAAATTTAGCCTCTTTTTTTATTAAAAAAATAATAAAATATAGAACGAAATACTAAAAATTTGCTATAATGAATAAGAAAGTAGGATGATTATGAGAAATAATAAAGGATTTACCTTAATAGAATTATTAGTAATGTTAGTTGTATTAGGAATATTAATGGTAGTAGCAATACCAAACATTACAGGAATAATGAAAAACAATCGTTTAAATGCCTTAAAAGGGGATGCCCAACATATGGTAGAAAGAACCAATGTTATGGTAACCAAATCAAAAAATATTAGTAAACCAGCTGCTGGAGAATGTATAATATTTTCTCTAAATTATTTAAATACAAATGATGATTTAACTGCTGGACCAAATGATGGACTATATAACCAAGAAGAATCATTTGTTATTTACACTAGGCAAGGGCAGAAATATGCATACTATGTAAGATTAATAGAAGAAGTAGATGGTAGAAACGTAGGCTTTGATTTAATTAATTCAGATAATATTGAATACATAACAGCTGAAGAAGTAAAAGAAATAAATGATTTAGTAGGTATTTCTATAGTAGAATCTAGTGCTGATAATATAGAAATGGCAAAAGGAAATGCAAAAATACATAATATTTGTGGTGATAATATTAAGGCAGTTTACATGGAAAAATAAAAAATGTAAATAAATGTCATTTTAAAAAAAATGTATTGTCAAAAGAAAAAAAGCATGCTACGATTAAAATGTAAAAAAAATAAAGAAAGAGAGTGAAGAAAATGAGCAAAAAAGGATTTACCTTGATCGAGTTACTAGCCGTAATTACTATCATGGGTATATTGATGTTGGTTGCAATTCCAGCAGTTTCAAGAACAATCGAAAATTCAAGAAGGGATACATTCGCAGATAACGTAGTTACTTACTTAAATACAGTAAGAAATGCAGTTTTAGCTGATGAGTTAAAATGTCAACCAACTGCAACTGAAACAGATTTAACTAAATACAAAACTGTATCATCTGTAGGAGATGGAACTTACTATTTCGAAATTGATACATCATCAACAGCAACTCAAGACATGATGGAAAGTGTTGCTAGATCATCTTGGGGTAATGCCGAAATGGTTGGATACATTAAATGGACTAAAGATGAAGGAGAAACTAAGTATTTTGCTTTTATCTCTGATGCATCAAATCACGGAATGTTCAAAGAACAAGCTGAATTAAACATCAATAGAGGAACTGTTGTTGCTAACATCACTAAAGAAACTTGTGATTCAAGCGCTTGTACTGCTGCTCCAACTGCACCTACTGATACTGGTGCACTAAAATGTGTAGGTAAGTATTAAAATAAAATAAGACTTCATTAGAAGTCTTTTTTTTGTTATAATTAAATAGGTGATTATATGTTATACATAGGAAGCCATGTAGGCTTTAATAAAAATACACAATTACTTGGTAGTGCCAAAGAAGCTTTAAAATATAAAGCCAATACTTTTATGTTTTATACAGGTGCCCCTCAAAATACTGCTAGAAGCCAAATTGTAGATGAATTAACCCTAGAAGCTCTTCAGTTATTAAAAGAAAATAATATAGATTATTCTAAAGTAATTGTACATGCTCCCTATATAATTAATTTATGTAATGAAGAAAAATTCTCTTTTTCAGTAGATTTCTTAACCGAAGAATTAGAAAGAGTAAATCAATTAGGAATAAAATATTTAGTATTACACCCAGGAAGTCATGTAGGTCTAGGTATTGAAAAAGGTATAGATAATATCGTTAAAGGCATAAATATGGCTTTTCAAAATCTAGGTAAAACAAACAATGTGACAATACTTTTAGAAACAATGGCTGGTAAAGGTACAGAAGTTGGTTCTAACTTAGACGAAATAAAAAAAATAATAGAAGGTATAGAAGATAAAGACCATATAGGTGTATGCTTAGATACTTGTCATTTAAATGATGCGGGTTATGATTTAAATAAATTTGATGAATATCTAAATGAATTTGATAAAACAATAGGTATTTCTAAAATAGGTTGTATTCATATTAATGATTCTAAGAATGAAAGATCATCGCATAAAGATAGACATGAAAATATTGGATATGGGACTATTCCTTTTGATACTCTAATTAGTATTATTTATAATGAAAGACTAAAAGATATCCCTAGAATTCTAGAAACACCATATGTAGATAAACTATATGCTCCATATAAACAAGAAATAGAAATGATTCGTAATAAAAAGTTTGATGATAATTTATTAGATAAAATTAGAATAGATAATAAATAATTATAGGAGACTTTATCATGAGTAAAAAGAAACGTAAAAAAGTTAATTATGAAAAAGTAACTAAAAAACGCTTTTTAGTTTTTTTTGCCATGGTAATTATTTTATTTAGTATCATTATTTGTAAATTAGGAAAAGTAATGCTACTAGAAAAAAAAGAATATAATAGAGAACTATCTATACTTACTCATGCTACAGTGTCAGGTACTAGTAGCCCAAGAGGCAGAATATATGATAGAAATTATAATATATTAGTTGATAATAAATCTTTAAAAACAATTACTTATCAAAAGAAAAAAGGTGTATCTGCCTTAGATATGATAGATGCTGCTAATAAAATTGCTCCCCACATAGATGTAGATTATCAAAAACTAACTGATCGTAGTAAAAGAGAATATTTCTTTGCTATTAATAGAGGTTATTGTAATGATTTAGTAACTGAAAAAGAAAAAGAAAAAGTCTTAAAAAGAAAAATGACTCAAAATGAATTAGATGAGTTGAAAATAAAAAGAATACCTGATGAAGAATTAGATTTTTCTGAAGAAGAAAAGAAAATAGCCTATATTTTTTATTTAATGAATAAGGGCTATGCTTATGAAGAAAAGATAATTAAAAGTAACGTTTCTGATCAAGAATATGCTTATGTTTCCGAAAACAATGAGTTATTAAAAGGTTTTAATACTAAAATAGATTGGGAAAGAGTCTACCCCTACGGAGAAACTTTAAAAAGTATTTTGGGTACAGTATCATCTAATTCTCAAGGTATTCCAGCCGAAGAAAAAGATTATTATTTGGAAAAGGGCTATAGTCTAAATGATAGAGTAGGCTTAAGTTATATAGAAAAACAATATGAAGAATATTTAAAAGGCGAAAAAGCTGTTTATGAAGTAGTTAATTCTCATGAAACAAAACTAATTCAAGAAGGAAGTAGGGGTAAAGACATTGTCCTAACTATAGATATTAATCTTCAACTAGAAGTAGAAAGAATCTTAAAAGAACAAATAAGAAGAGCAAAGTCGGAGCCAAATACTGAGTATTATGACCATTCTAGTGTTGTAATTCAAGACCCTAGAACAGGTGAAATACTTGCAATGGCAGGGGAAAGACTAGTAAATGGAGAAATGAAAGATAATACAATTAGTATTTTAACATCTCCCATAACTCCTGGAAGTGTGGTAAAGGGAGCTTCAATGCTTGTAGGTTATAACACTGGTGCTGTACATATTGGGGAGAGGATGCTAGATGAATGTGTAAAAGTGGCTGGAGTTGCGGAAAAGTGTTCTTCTGTAAATAATTTAGGTGTAATTGATGATATAACAGCCCTAGCTAAATCAAGTAACGTCTACCAGTTTAAGATTGCTATTAGAGTAAATGGCCAAGAATATCATAGGGATATGAGATTAAACTTTAATCAAGCTGCTTTTGATACTTATAGAAATATGTATCACTCATTTGGCTTAGGTGTAAAAACAGAAATAGATTTACCAGTCGAGTCTAGTGGTTATACTTCTAAAGATAGAGCCGCTGGTAATTTATTAGACTTTGTTATGGGGCAATATGAAACATATACGCCAATGCAACTATCTCAATATATTACTACTATTGCTAATGGTGGAGAAAGATTAGCACCTCATCTATTAAAAGAAGTACATACAGCTAGTGAAAATGATGAAATAGGGCCACTAGAATTAACAACTGAAAAAAAGGTTTTAAATACCATAGACACTGCTCCGGAGTATATGGCTAGAGTAAAGCAAGGCTTTTTTGCCGTAATGAATTCACCTGGTGGTTATGGAGTAGGCTATATGGATACGTATATGAGACCTGCAGGTAAAACTGGAACTTCTCAGAGTTTTATAGATACTAATAATGATGGTAGAATAGATACTGAAACAATAACTAGCTCTTTCATAGGCTATGCTCCATATGATAATCCAAAAATGAGTATCGTAGTAACATCTCCAGATTCATCACATCCAAACTCATCAAAGAATTATGCCTCATTAGTAACTTATAGAATTACCAAAGAAATAGCAGCTAAATATGCAGAAATGTATGGTGTAAATTAAAAAAGTTGGTAAAAAATACCAACTTTTTTTATATCACACTATGCTTTCTTTTAGCATAATCATCAATATCTTTATAAATACTCTCTGCTTCATTACAAACTAAGTCATATTCATCTTTAAGCCTCTGATCAGTTTTAAAATGTTTTTTTGATGCTAGATAATCAACATGATTAAGAGCATCTACTAACTTATCAAAGTTATCTTTTCCAATAAGTTGAATAAAAATATTTGGATCTCCACCATTTTTAACTTCAATAATTGCCTCCCTGTATAGAGGATTATGCATAAGTGGTTTCAACAATTCTTCGTTTTCTGCCGGAGTATTATTACTACTAAAATCCATATTAGTTAATTCCTCTGGCTCCATCAAGAATTTACCATTACCATGTAAAAATCTTAACCCCTCCCTAGTAAAAATATCACTTATTGTCTCATTGAATCTTTCATATCTACGATATTTAAAATTATATTTGTTATTATTATCATAATCTGTATCAAAACCAGTCGAATATGAATCTCTTTGCTCACAAATATGAGTGCATTCGTGCAAAAACATATAAAATAGGTCCCCCATCTTTTTGACTGAATATAGCATGATAGACCTTAAGAAATTATCATCATCATCATACATCCTATCAAAAACACAAGCGTCATATTCTCCAGCTTGATGTTGTTGAATCATTGCTTTTAAAATGGTAAAGAAGGTGTCTTTTTTTGCCAAAGAACCAAAAGAATTTTGAAATTTTATAAAGTCATCTCTAGTAATAAGATAGTTATCAGTAGCTTCTCTTTCTGTAAATACTCTAGTCCTTGCTATTTGCTGAATTTCTTTTTCACCAGGCACATAAGAATCTAAATCCTCAGCCCTAATTCCTAATTCCTTTAAAAATTCCAAATAAGCTTTCTGCTTAGTAGTTGTTACACGACGAAATGTATGAAAACAACCAGGACTATTCAACTTATTTAAATTCTTTTTACTAAAAGCTTCAAAACAAGATATTTCATTTAAATCACCATACATATCATTATTGCTATTAGGAGGTAAAAATATTTTTACCAGTTGTTCTTCATCTATACCAGATAAAACATCTTGCGCCCTTTGCGGAAGCAAAAACATTATTTCTGTACAAAACTTTTTTGCATAGTACTGCCTTACAAATTCTTCACGCGCTTTTTCATACGCTACAAAGTCTTTAACACGTTGCATTTCTGTGCATGAAGATTGATAATTAGCTATAAACACACCATACTTTTCATTGAATTCTTTAGCTAATGTCTCTATTCTTTTATAATCTTCAGTATGAGAAAAATCATCCAAGTCTTCAAGTTCAATTGCTTTAGAAGACTCTAAAAGATAGTTTATTACTTGTACTTTTGCCAATTTTCTTGAAAAATCGGGTTCTGTATAATTTTTTCCAAATGCAAGAATAGGAGATTTACCACTTGCAAAATAATCTGGGTTTGAAATTAAACTAGAAAAAGCCTCTTCCAATTTGTCTTCACTAATTCCATTAGCCTTTAAAAACTGAATAGCACTTTTTCTTGCATAATATTCTTCATAGTCATCTACATAGCTTTTCAAGGTAGATAAATCATAAAAATAGAATAATATTGCCTTATTAAGCTTTTCTTTGATAGAACTTCGATACTTATCCCCATATAAATAAGTCAAAATATCTACAGCATCTGTCATAAAACTTCTTAAATCGATATTAAGTAAGTCCATACTATCACCTAGATTAATTATATCTTGTTTTTTCAAAATACCAAACAATATAAGGATTATTAGACAACTTACTTGTAAATAAAATGAATCAAAAAATTTGCATTTTTCACTATTTTGTGATATAATATGCAAAATATGAAGGGGTTTGATAAAATGACGTATATAAGAGAAGATTTAAAGATAGGAAACACAAGTTTACCAACTTTAGGTATAGAAAAGGACAAACTATTTACAGAATATACAATAATAGGAAGTGGGAACGAAGGAAAAGTATTCAACTATGAAGATAAATATGCAATAAAAATATTTAGGGAAGAGACAGAATATACTCCAGTCGGATATCTTCCTAGAAAATATGAAAAAATAGAAGAATTAGCAAACATGATTGCAACCCAAGACCCATCAGAGGACCTAATAACACCATTCCCAATAGGATTAGTTTACTATAAGGGTGAAAGAATAATTCGGGGAACAGAGAATAAAGAGGGATTCTATGAAAATATTATAATAAGAGATAAAACAAATCCAACATTTTTTACTCTTTTTAGATTAGTAGACCCCGAAAAAATACCATATATTAAAATGGGGGGTCAAGCCTTAAGAAAATTACATCAAATGGGGTTTATTCTAGGGGATATAAAGAGTGAAAATATTTTAATCACACAATCAAAAAAAGTAGCATTTATAGATTCCGATAACTGGAAATTTGGAAACTTTGATTATGACTTACCACCAATTAATGCCGATTATCTTAGAACTGTGTTTGGAAATAAAGAATATGACCCAAAAGATAACGATAAATTTTTATTAGCTTTAGAAAGTATGCAAGTTTTCCTAAAAGGTCAACAAATCAGTAATGACCGAGGAAAAAGTGGCTTCCGTAGTAGGAATTTTTTCAACAAACTTATAGAAGTAGCAAATCTACCACCTGAAGAAAAAGAGGGATTAAGACAAATATTCTCAGATTCACCAAATAAGCCATATATAGATGAGGTGTTAAATAATTTAGACCCCGAAATAGAATTATATTCTAAAAAAGAAGCTAAAGCAGTAGCAAGAACACGTTAAATACAACTATTAATATTTAGATTGATTAATCATAAATAATATGATATAATAACGCAGTAAAGAAATATGCAAAAATCTTTTGCAAAATAAAAAAATTCTGTTATAATACATGTAGACGTGTAAGGAGGGATATTATGGCTAAAGTAGGAAATAGACAATACAAAACTCTAGTATGTAGTGAATGTAAAGAAGAAAATTATAGAGAAGAGAAAAATGTAAAAAATACAACAGACCGTCTTGAAATGAATAAATACTGCCCTAAGTGTAGAAAACACACTGTACATAAGGAAAAGAAATAAAATAAGTTAACGCTTATTTTTTAATTTAGGAGTGATAAAAATGATTAGTACAAATGATTTAAAAAATGGTATTACTATTGAATATGAAGGCAATATCTATGTAGTAATGGAAACTCAACATGTTAAACCTGGTAAAGGTGCTGCTATTGTTAAAGCAAAATTAAAAAACTTAAGAACAGGAGCTATCTTTGAACAAACATTTAATGCTGGTGTAAAAGTCGCTACAGCTCGTATTGAAAAACAATTAATGCAATATTTATATAATATGAATGATGTTTTCTATTTCATGAACATGGAATCTTATGAGCAATTAGAAATTCCAGCTTCAAAAATTGGTGATCAAGCTAAATTATTAAAAGAAAATTTAGAAGTGTATATTACTAGTTATGAGGGAGAAATCTTAGGAATTGATTTACCTGATAAAGTAGAATTAGTAGTAACTCATACAGAACCAGCTGTAAAAGGAAATACTACAACTAATGCTTTAAAAGATGCTGAATGTGAAACTGGTTTAATGGTAAGAGTACCTTTATTTATTGAAGAGGGAGAAACTATCATTGTTTCAACAGCAGACGGAAAGTATGTATCAAGAGCGTAAAGCTCTTTTTCTTTTGGTTGAAACAACTCTTTACTATAGATATAATAATTATAGGTGATAATATGGAATATAACAAAAAAGGTGGAATAACTTGTTTAGCTGTAGGTCTAGCCTTTGGGGCAATTTGCCTTTCTTTTGAAACTCCAAAAGGAATTATAGGTTTTGCTTTAATAATACCTTTGTTTTTTGTGGCTGTTGGTATTTATTTACTAAGTAAAGTAAAAAAAGAAATTGCTAATAAATCATTACGAAATGTTATAATCAACACCAAACTTAAAGAAATGATAGTAAACAGCGATAGTGATGGTGATACCACACGTTATATAATTACATCCTGGGTTAATCCATTAGATCAAAAACTATATATATTTGGAGACTATATTAGTTACGAAGCAGAAAAAACTATAAAAGAAAATAATATTCACGAATTACCTGTTCGCTATGAAGCAGGCAATATCAAAAATTATGAAATAGACACAAATATGTTAAATGAGGTGAACTATGAAACAAATAGATGAACATTCAAACAAAATGGTAAAAGAATATCCAGTCTCTATTCTATTCAGCCTTTTTTTCGTTGCATTTGGCTTTCTATTTTTAAAGATTTATCAAAACAGTTCAAATAGTAATCACCTAACTGGAGCAATAGCAGGATTCTTAATAGGTATTATTACATTTATTCTTAACACCAGAACATTTTTACGTAATTTTAAGAAAAATAAACAAATAAAAAATGCCTTAGCGTATGGTTCATCTTTTAAAGCAACAATAGAAGGCAAAAGAAAAATAAGCATGATTGAAGGAAGTGGCCTAGTTTGTTCAGCTGAAATAAATGGCACTAGACATGAATTTATTAGTGAGCCAATTTCATATTATGTTCCCTACGCATGTGAAGAACTAGGGATAAAGACAATTACTGTCTATGTTAATACTCAAAATCCCGAAGAATACGTTGTTGATACGAGAGAAATAGAAGATAGAATAGTAGACTTAACAAAAAAATAATTCGTTTTGTAAATTTTTTGTAAATCAATTATAATATTGATTTTTTTGTAGTATAATAATACTAGAAGAATAGGTGATATCATGGCAAAAAGAAAAAAAAGTAAGAAAAAAGTAAAAAGTGAAGTAGCCATTGAATTATATGCAATAGGTTTATTTATATTGTCAATTATAGGAATAGGCAAATTTGGGCCAGTAGGTAGGTTTATTTCATCTATTAGTTTGTTTTTTACGGGAACTCTATATTTAGTATTCCTAATAATAATATTACTAATAGGCTTATATGGCATATTAAAAAGAGAATGGCCAGATTTCTTTTCAACTAAAATGCTTGGTTTCTATTTATTTGTAATAGGAACTTTAACCTTTATACATTGGGATTATGTATCTACATATAATGGAAATAGTGCTATTATTTTTAGAGAAACTATAAATAGCTTAGTAAAAGGCTTTAAAAGTATTATGGATACTGGTTTAGTGGCCAAAAACTTATCAGTTGGTGGTGGAATAATAGGTGGTATTTTTGCCATTCTATTTTCTAAATTATTTTCTTATACTGGAATGCAAATAGTATCTATAACTTTAATGGTAGTAGGTATTTGTATGTTTACAGGTTTCTCAATTGTAGACTTTATAAGAGATAGAGTAAATGATGTAAAAGAAAACCTAGAAGCTGTTGAAGAAGATGAGGAAGAAAATTCTCATAAAAAAGTTAAAATTAGTAATGGCATAGAGGAAGAAGAACCAGATAAACAGGTTGTAAAAAATATTGAAGAACTAAAGAAACTACAAACTCAGCCAGTAGAAGAAGTAAAAGAAGAGGCTAAAGAAGAA
>CACZGA010000008.1 GCA_902780585.1 uncultured Erysipelotrichaceae bacterium
CTTTTGATTTGAAATATATTAACGTTTTGAGAATTGTGGTGCACGACGTGCTTTTTTCAATCCTGGTTTCTTACGTTCTTTCTTACGTGAATCTCTAGTAATAAATCCAGCAACTTTTAGAGTTTTTCTATAGCTATTTTCTGAGCCAGCTGGTGTAGTTTTGTCATAATCAAGTAAAGCTCTTGTAATACCTAAACGAATAGCTCCTGTTTGTCCTTGGAATCCACCACCTCTAACTTGACAATCAACATCAAAGATTTCTCTTGTATTTGTTAAATCAAGTGGTTGGCATAAATCCATTACACAAATTTCAGAAGGGAAATATTCTCTTACATCTCTTCCATTAACTGTGATTTTACCTTTTCCTGAAGTTAATGTAACTCTTGCTACACTAGTCTTTCTGTGACCAGTTCCTGTATAAACATTTTTTCCTTTTGCCATAACTTAACCCTCCTACTTAACTTCAAGCACTTCTGGCTTTTGAGCCTCTTGACGGTGCTCGCTTCCTCTGTATACAAATAATTTCTTATACATTTGTCTTCCTAACCTGTTATGTGGAAGCATTCCTTTAACAGCTCTTTCAACCATTTCTTCTGGATATTGTTCACGCATTGTTTTAGCATTTCTTTCTCTTAAACCACCAGTATACATTGAATGGTTGTAATACATTTTATTTTCAAGCTTATTTCCAGTTAAATTAACTTTTTCAGCATTGATAATAATAATGTAATCTCCACAATCAATGTGTGGGGTATAAGTAGGTTTGTGTTTTCCACGTAAGTATGTAGCAGCTAAAGATGCTACTCTACCTAAAGATTTTCCTTCAGCGTCGATAACGTACCATTTACGTTCAACATTTTCTTTTTTTTGCATATAACTTGTCATAATTTTTCTCCTTTTACTTAAATTGGATTTTCCCAGGATCCAATCAAGTGGGATATTTGAATGTACCGATTGTAATTATACTAAAAATTACTTTAAAAATCAATAGTTTTACCTTTTTTTGTAGTTATTTTATTAAAAAATTACAATTTAATCTAATATTTTACTTTAGATAAGTATAACCCTTCAGCTGGGGCTGTTTTTCCAGCTTTAGTACGATCTTTACTTTCTAAGATTTTTTCCACAGTTTCTGGGGATATTTTGTTTTCACCAACTTTTATTAGAATTCCCACCATATTTCTTACTTGGTATCTTAAAAAGCCATTTCCCGTGAATTTTATCGTTATTATTTCATCTTGTTCTGAAATAGTTGCCTTAGTTATTGTTCTAATGCAATTTTCTTTTTCTTTATTATCTGTTACAAAAGCTCTAAAGTCATGTTCCCCTAAGAAGTACTTTATAGCTTCTTTCATATTGTTTATATCTAGTTTGTAATTGTATTGGAAGACATAATTTCTTTCTAGAGGATTATACTCTCCCATATTTATTTTATAAGTATATTCTTTTTCTTTGACATTATATCTAGCATGGAAGTCATCGGCGACCTGTTTTGTTTCTATTACATGGATATCGTCTGGTAAATTACTATTAAGGGCTCTTTTTAATTTTTTTTCAGTAATTTTTACATTTATGTCAACATGAGCATATTGACAAAGTGCATGTACACCCTTGTCAGTCCTTCCAGTCGCAACTATTACAGTCTTTTGATGGTTATTGACAATACTGGCAGCGTTTTCTAATTGTTCTTGGATAGTATTTAAGCCCCTTTGGGTTTGAAAGCCAGCATATGCTGAACCATCATAGGAAAATTTAATTAAGAATCTCATTATTCCTCCTTATACATGTTTATATATATCTTTGATCATATCTCTTACGTCTTTATGATAATCTATTTTGGCTTTTTTCTCTTTTTTCGCTATATAAGTCCATTCTACTTTTTCAGGTATTTGAATACTATTATTTTTTAATAATTCTACGTTTTGATATACTTCTTCGGTATTACCTTCTATTAGTACTTCATTTGCTTTAGTTATTATAATATGTGATGTATACTCATATAAAATGTTTGGATTACTGCTTACTATAATAATAGTTTTATTATATTGTTCTACCATTTTTTCTAATAATACCATTAGTCTTTTTTCGTTTTTTAAATCTAAATTATTTAAGAATTCATTTATAATTATTACTTCAGGATTTGACATAAGAGCTATACTTAATTGAAATAGTTTTTTTTCAGATGTAGACAGGTCTTTTACACTTCTAGTTAGACATGATATGTCTAAGCCTACTATTTTTAATGAGTCTATCATTTTTCTTTTAGGATCTTTTAGAACCATTCTTTTTCTTCTCATTTCTTGATACATGCACTCATATACTTTATAGGCATTTAATCTACTATCAAGATATTTATTTATAATACCTATGTTTCTTTTTAGATTATTTATATCTGTTTCTGATAGATCTTTTTTATTGATTGTTATTTTACCTTTTTTATTAAGTTTTAGTTTCAATATCTCTATTAATTCTAATCTATCTGGGCCTGTTATACCATTTATTTTGTTTTCCTTAATAGTGAAAGAGTAGATACCTTTATTTTGATGATAGTCTGTTACCTTTATTTCCATAACATATCCACCATCCTATTCTTATCTAGTTCTATCTCTTTTATTAAGTCATAATCTTTTAGTTTTACTGATAAGTCTACCATAAATGGTAGTTTTAAACCTAATTTGTTAATGATATTATCTTTTTCTAAAACATCAAGTGGTTTACCTGATAAGCATATTTTTCCTTCACTAATAATATAAAGAAAATCTGTTTCTAAACTTTCTGTTAGATTGATTGTTGAATAAATAATGGTCATAGGATGCTTACTTTGAAATGTTTTTAAAAACTTTAATATTTTTATAGTATCTTGTTCTTCTAAAACAGTACTTAATTGATCTACTAGTAATATTCTAGGTTTTTGGCATAGCGCTATTACTAGATATGAAAGTAGTAGTTCCTTTTCGGACATAGTACTAAAAGCTTTCTTAATTATTCTTTTACAACCTAATCCTTTTAATATTTCTTCTATATCTTTTTTATCTGGATTGTATAAAGATATTTCTTCTTCTAAAGTACTTTCCTCAAAGTAATATTCTGTTGGGATAATACATTGTACTAAAGATGAATATTCGTCTATTTTGTGTTCTATTATATCTTTTTCTAGGACAGTTATATTACTATTTGTTATTATTTGTCTATCTAATATTCTTAATAGTGTAGTTTTGCCACAATTATTTGGACCTGATAGAGTTACAAATGAATTATCTTCTATTTCTAAAGACATATTATTAAATAGATTCCAATAAGAAAAATTTTGAATAGAAATAATATTATTCATAATCCGTCCTCCCCAAATAATTTTTTTAATTTTAAAAGCCAACTATTAGCTGGCTTTTTTCTTTTGAACTTTATAAATCATACGTAATAGAAATTTATCTGATACAAATCTACTAAAGAATTTTGCACATTTCATTTTCATACCTGGAATGATAAGCATTTTCTTTTTAAACATATTGTCTATTGCATATTTCGCTACATATGAACTTTTTAGTGGTTTTACTGCAAATTTTACGCCTGCTACATTATTAAAATTTGTTTCTACAGGTCCAGGGCATAATACTGATACATGTACTTTTTTCTTTTTGTGTTTTTCTTCATAATAAAGAGCTTCTGATAATTGATATACATAAGATTTGGTAGCATAGTATGTACTCATTAGTGGCCCTGGTTGAAAGGCCGCTGATGAAGCTACATTTAAAATATATGTATCAGTATCTCTATTTTCCATATCTCTTGCTAAGAATTTTGTTAAGATATGTACAGCTTTAATGTTTGTATTAATCTGTTCTAAGTCTTTATTAATATCGGTATCTGTTAAATATCCAAAATCCCCAAAACCTGCGTTATTTATTAGTATATCAATGTTTTCATTTTTTGCAAGTACATATAACTCTTTTACTCTTTGTTCATTGGCTAAATCTGCAACTATAATGGTTACTTTAGTAGGTAATTGTTCTTGTATTTCTTCTAGTTTTTCTTTATTACGTGATACTAATATTAATTCACACTTTTTAGTTGCTAAATATCTAGCCATATCTAAACCAATTCCCGAAGACGCTCCGGTTATAAGTGCTTTCGTAATAATCACCTACCTCCACTTATATTATATCAAAGTATTTTTTCTATTTCCACACAAAAAAAAACAAGTATTGTATACTTGCTTTTATTCTTCTTCTTTTTTCTTTTTAGTAGTTCTTTTAGCAGTTTTCTTTTCTTCTTTAACTGGTTCTTCTTCTACAACTAATCTTAGAATAGACATTAAAGAATTATCCCCACGTCTTTCTCCTACTTTTAATATTTGAGTATATCCACCATTTCTATTTTCATAACGTTTTGTTAATTCATTGAATACTTTATTTACTGCAACTGTGTCGTTATGAAGAAATGCTAGAGCTTTACGACGAGATATTAAATCTCCTCTTTTTCCGTAAGTAATCATTTTATCAACAAATTTACGTACTTCTTTGGCTCTTGTATCAGTAGTAGTAATACTCTCATTCATAATTACTTGTTTTGTTAGGGTAGCTAACATACTTCTTCTATGTTTGTTATCTCTACCTAATTTTCTATATGCCATAGTAATACCTCCTTATTAATCATCATCACGTAATACTAGGCCCATATCTCTTATCTTATCTAATACTTCTTTAAGAGATTTTTTACCTAAATTACGAATTTTCATCATGTCTGATTCGCTCTTGTTAACAAGATCTTGTAAGGTATGAATTCCAGCTCTCTTTAAGCAGTTATATGCTCTTACTGAGAAATCTAAATCTTCAATTGAAGTTTCTAAAGCTTTTACTTTAGGATCTTCTGTTTTTTCAATCATCATACCGCTTACATCTGCGATAGCTGATAAATCAGTTACGATTTGTAAATGTTCCATTAAGATACGAGCAGCTAATGCAATAGCTTCTTCTGGTTTAATAGAACCATTTGTCCAAACATCCATGATTAATTTATCATAGCTTTCATCTTGTCCTACGCGGGCATTTCCTACTTCATAGGAAACTCTTTCAATAGGAGAATATAATGAGTCAATGGCAATTTCTCCTACTTTCTTAATATCATGTATTTTCTTGTTGTCTTCGCTTCTTACATATCCACGACCATTTGTTACAGTCATTTCCATACTTAATGAAGCACCTTTAGATAGTGTACAAATAACTTTATCTTGGTTAATAACTTCGATATCTGCATCATGTTCAATGTCAGCAGCAGTTACTTCTCCTTCTTTATTAGTATTTATACGTACTATTTTTTCTTCATTTGAATGATTTTTAAATACTATTCCTTTTAAGTTTAGGATAATAGTAGTTACATCTTCATATACTCCATCAATTGTTTGAAACTCGTGAAGTACTCCATCTATTTTAATACTACTAATTGCGCTTCCTGGAAGAGATGAAAGCATTACTCTTCTTAAAGCATTTCCTATGGTTGTTCCAAAACCTCTCTCTAATGGTTCTAATTCAAATCTCCCATAGAAATTATTTTCTATTGAATCCGTTATTTTATAAATTGGTTTTTCAAATTGTAACATGAAACTAACCTCCCTTTACTTTTTTTCACGAACTATTTTTATTAAATTTCCACAATAGATTTCCACAAATTATCCTCTTGGACGTTTTGGTGGACGGCATCCATTATGTGGAATTGGTGTAACATCTACGATTGATGTTACTTCTAGTCCTGCAGTTTGTAATGAGCGGATTGCTGTTTCACGTCCTGGTCCTAATCCCTTTACATGAACTTCAACTTTACGCATTCCCATGTCGTAAGCAGCTTTTCCAGCAGCTTCTGCAGCCATTCCAGCAGCGAATGGAGTTGATTTTTTGCTACCCTTGAAGCCAATTGCTCCAGATGATGCCCAACTAATTACGTTACCATCTTTATCTGTGATTGTTGTAATTGTATTATTAAATGTAGAGTGAATATGAGCCATACCTTCAGGTACATTCTTTTTCACTTTTTTCTTTCTTGTTTTATAAGCCATAAGTCTTACCTCCTTTTTTATTTAATTAAACTAAACCTTTTTCTTATTTGCTACTGTTTTTCCTTTACCCTTACGAGTGCGAGCATTACGATTAGTTCTTTGTCCTCTTACAGGTAATCCTTTTTTATGACGAGTTCCTTCGTATGAGTTAATTTCCATCTTAGTTTTGATGTTCATACTTACCTCACGACGTAAGTCTCCTTCTGTTAAATGCTTGTTGATTTCATCACGAAGTTTTACTAAATCATCTTGTGATAAATCTTTTGTTTTTGTTGTTGGATCAATTCCTACTGATTCACAAATTTGTTTTCCTAAACTTCTACCAATTCCGTAGATATATGTTAGTGAAATACATATATGCTTGTCGTTTGGAATATCCACACCTTTAATACGTGCCATAGATACACCTCCTAATAATTATCCTTGAACTTGTTTGTGCTTTGGATTTTCACAAATAATTCTTACTTTTCCTTTTCTTTTAACCACTCTGCATTTTTCACAAATTGGTTTTACAGATGCTTTTACTTTCATTCTTTTTCCCTCCTATTATTAACGATAGGTTTTATTACATCATTATTTTCTATAAATGATACGCCCACGTGTTAAATCATATGGTGAAAGTTCTAACACAACAGTATCACCTGCTAAAATACGTATACTATTCATTCGCATTTTACCAGAAACGTGAGCCTCTACGATGTGTTTATTCTCCAATTGTACTTTAAATTTTCCGCCTGGTATAACTTCTAGAACTATTCCTTCCATTTCAATTGTATCTTCCTTAGCCATCTCTTCACTCTCCTGTGTAAGATTTTTTTGTACCCTCCTAAGAAGGCTTACACCTTCTTATTCTTCAGATACTTTGATACATTTATTCATTGATAATCTTATCAATTTTTTTGAATATATTTTCAACGGTATCGTCTCCGTCTACCTCTACTAATACATTCTGTTTTCTGTAGTGATCAATAATTGGTTCGGTTTTTTCAGTATACATTTGAAATCTTGTATTAAATGATTCCAAATTGTCATCACTTCTTTGGTATAATTTTCCACCACAATTGTCACATACAGATTCTACTTCTGGAGAATTGTCTTTATCATTTATGTTATAAGTAGCATTACAATCCTCACATACTCTTCTGCCTGTTATTCTTTTTTCTAAGGTCTTTTTATCAATGTTAATATAAATGATTTTTCCTATATCATAACCAAGTTTTTTTAATACTTTATCATATTCATAAGCTTGGTCAAGACTTCTTGGAAAACCTTCTATGACAAACCCATTCTTGCAGTCATCTTTTGCTAAGCGTTCTTTTAATAGTTGAAGGGTTATGTCATCTTTTACTAATTGCCCACTTGCTTGGGTTTCTTTTACGTAATTTCCTATTTCACTATCTTCTTTAGCTTTTTCTCTTAGAATGTCGCCTGTTGATATGTGAGGTATTGCGTATTTAGCTGAAACCAAATCTGCTTGAGTTCCTTTACCGGCAGCAGGTGGAGCTATAAACATTATATTTTTCATTATCTTCTACTATATCCTCTCTTATAACTTCTAGTTAGTATACTACCTTCTAGTTGTTTATAAGTTTCTAAGGCTACACCAACTACGATTAGTAATCCGGTTCCCCCGATAGACACTGATGTTG
Organism: uncultured Erysipelotrichaceae bacterium; assembly: GCA_902780585.1. Lineage (GTDB taxonomy): Bacteria > Bacillota_I > Bacilli_A > RF39 > UBA660 > UBA3789. Next base: position 7,699 of record CACZGA010000008.1, read on the forward strand.
GTAAGCTAGTTAGTTTTGAGAAGGCAATTGGAAGTCCAGCAATAATTGATAAGAATGTTGCTCCCAAAACAGTCAATCTTGTTAGTATTTTGCTAACATATTGTTTTGTTTCTTCGCCTGGTCTTATTCCTGGAATATAACCACCATTATCTTGTAAATTCTTTGCAAACTCTTCTGGCTTTAATTGTATAAAAGTGTAGAAGTATGCAAACAAGAATATAAGTATAATATACAATACAAATCCTACTGGAGTTGTATATGTTAAATATTTTTGAACAATTAGTGTAAAATTGTCATTTTTTACTACTTGAGCTATAATACCAGGGATAGATAATAGACTTGAAGCAAAGATAACTGGTATTACTCCAGCTGAGTTTATTTTAATTGGCATAAAGCTTTGAGCATTTCCATATGCGCTTGTTGATTTATTTGCATATTGAATTGGGATTCTTCTTTCAGATTCTTGAACGAATATCATTCCAATTACAATTGCGAAGTACACAATTACAAATAGTATAAATTTAATAACTCCTAAAGCAATTACTTGAGTTGTTCCTTCAAATGATATTAAACTAGTAAACACTGTTATAAACATTTGAGGAAGTGTTGCAATAATACCAGCCATAATTATTAAACTGACACCATTACCAATTCCTTTTTGAGTCATTTGGTCTCCCATCCATAATAGGAAAGAAGTTCCTGCTGTTAAGACAGTAGCAATATACATATATTGCATTGGATTTCCAGTCTTTCCTAGGAAAGCAAAGGCAAAGGCATAACCTTCTATGAAGGCAAAAGCAATTCCCATATATCTAGTAATTTGATTAATCTTTTGTCTTCCAGTATGACCTTGTTTACTTAACTCAGTAAAGTAAGGAAATATATCCATTTGTAATAATTGTGTAATAATTGATGCTGTAATGTATGGCATAACTCCTAAAGCGAATATTGAGAAATTTTTAAGAGCTCCTCCACCAATAGTATTGATTAACTCTAAAAAGCCTAAGCTTTTAGTTAAGTTTTCTGTTCCAGGAACTCTAATAGAGATTCCTAAGATGAAAACTGTTAAGCATAGTAATGTAAAGTAGATTCTATGACGTAAATCTTTGTTTCCTGAAGTAAATAATTCCTTCATTGTTTTAAACATCTTAGATCACCTCAGCTTTACTTCCAGCCTCTTTAATCTTCTCTAATGCACTAACTGAAAATTTATTAGCTTGAATTGTAATTTTCTTTTCAAGTTTTCCAGTACCTAGTACTTTTACTCCATCATATTGTTTTTTTAATAATCCTGTATCTTTTAATAATGCAGGAGTAACTACTGTACCATTTTCAAATCTGTTTAAATCTTCAACATTGATTGTTCCATAAGTAGTTTTAAATTTTGCATTTGTAAATCCTCTTTTAGGGATTCTTCTATATAGTGGTAATTGTCCACCTTCAAATACAGGATTGATACTAGCACCACTACGTGCTTTTTGTCCTTTTTGACCGCGTCCACCTGTTTTACCAAGACCACTACCTGGACCACGACCTATACGCTTTTTAGCATGAGTAGCACCGATATTTCTTTCTAATTCATGTAACTTCATTATCCTAATATCTCCTCTACTGTTTTTCCGCGAAGTGCAGCAACTTCTTCTGGAGTCCTAATTGACTTTAATGCTTCCATTGCAGCTCTTGCCATATTTAATTTAGTTCTTGCTCCTAGTGATTTAGAAACAACATCACGAATTCCTGCTAATTCTAAGATTGCACGAACAGATCCACCAGCGATTACACCAGTACCTGCAGTAGCTGGTTTAATAATAACTCTAGCAGCCCCTGCATGTCCGATTGCCTCATGTGCAACTGTTCTTCCATCTGTTAGAGGGATTGTGATAATATTTTTGTTTGCATCTTGTAATGCTTTTTTGATTGCATCAGGTACTTCATTTGCTTTTCCAATACCTAATCCAACACGACCTTTACGATCACCAACAACAACTGTAGCAGAATATCTTCTTTGACGTCCACCTTTGTTAACCTTAACAACGCTCTTAACGTCAATTACTAATTCTTCAAATTGTTTTTCTTTAGGTTCTTGAGTTCTCTTTTGCATATTACCCTCCTATTAGAATTCTAATCCATTTTCACGTGCAGCTTCTGCTAATGCTTTTACACGTCCATGATATAGGTATCCACCTCTATCAAATACAACTTTTGTGATTTTTGCTTTTTTTGCTTTTTCAGCAATACTTTTTCCAACTACTTTAGCTGCTTCTACATTACTTCCGTTTTTAATTTTAAGTTCTTTATCTAATGAGGAAGCAGATACAAGAGTAGTTCTAGATTCATCATCGATGATTTGGGCATATATTCCAGTGTTTGAACGGAATACACATAATCTTGGTGTTGTGCTAGTTCCCATTAAAGTCTTACGAATTCTTTCATGACGAGCTACACGCATACTATTACGAGATTCTTTTTTAATCATATAACTTTCTCCTTCCTACTGATTAAGCAGCTTTCTTTCCTTCTTTACGACGAACATGTTCGTCTTTGTAACGAATTCCTTTACCTTTATATGGTTCAGGTTTTCTAACTTTTCTTATATTAGCAGCAAATTCTCCTACTAATACTTTGTCGATTCCTTTAACAGTAATTTCTGTATTGCTTACAGATTCAACTGTTAGTCCTTCTGGTATTTCCATATTAACTGGATGTGAATATCCTGCGTTAATTACCAATTTTTTTCCTTGAACATTGAAACGATAACCTACACCAATAATTTCTAATCCTTTTTCGTAACCTTTTGTTACACCAATGATCATATTATTGATTAAGGCGTTCATTGTTCCATGCATTGCCTTAGCACTTTCATTATTACGTTCTAAGGTAATTCCGTTTTCGTCAACCTTCATTGTAATATCTTTTAATAATGGTTGTTTTAATTCACCCTTAGGTCCTTTAACTGAAACAACACCATCATTTTCTTCGATTGTTACTCCGGTTGGAACTTTTATTAAACGATTTCCTATACGGCTCATAATGACACCTCCTATATCTCATTTTAAATTTACCATATACATGGGTTTCAAATTATCTTTGCCCTTATACTACCATATATAAGCTAGAACTTCTCCACCTAATTTTTCTTTACGAGCTTCTTTATCTGTCATAATTCCTTTTGATGTAGAAATAATTGCGATTCCTAAACCATTTAATACTTTAGGAATTTCATCGCTCTTTGCATAAACACGTAGTCCTGGTTTAGAAATTCTCTTCAAACCAGTGATTACACTCTCTTTCTTATCTGTATATTTTAAAGTTAAGATAATTGTTCCTTGAGCATTATCACTATCGATTTTATAATCATTAATAAATCCTTCTTCTTTTAATATTCTAGCGATTTCTTTCTTGATGTTAGAAGCTGGAACTTTTACTTCTACGTAACGCATTTGAACAGCATTACGAATTCTTGTTAACATATCTGCAATTGTATCTGTTACTACTGCCATGTTTATTCCTCCTTTCCAATTACCAACTTGATTTCTTTACACCTGGTATTTGTCCTTTATAAGCTAATTCACGGAAGCAAATACGGCAGATTCCGAATTTACTCATAACTGCGTGTGGTCGACCGCAACGAGAACATCTTGTATATTCACGTACTTTATATTTTTGTGGTCTATTAGCCTTAATTATCATACTTTTCTTTGCCATAATATCCTCCCATTTACTTTCTAAAAGGAATTCCAAGTCCATTTAATAAGTCAAATGATTCTTCATTTGTTTTTGCTGTTGTGACGAAAATGATATCCATTCCACGTACTTTAACAACATCATCATAATCAATCTCTTGGAAGATTAATTGTTCTTTAATTCCCATTGTGTAGTTTCCTCTACCATCAAAGGCTTTTGAACTAACTCCACGGAAATCTCTTACTCCTGGAAGAGAGATTGATATTAACTTATCCATAAAGTTATACATGTTATCTCCTCTTAGAGTAACTTTACAACCAATTGCTTGTCCTTCTCTTACTTTGAATCCTGCAATTGATTTTTTTGCTTTTGTAATAACTGGTTTTTGTCCTGAGATTTTAGTTAGATCATTTACTGCTGCTTCTAATAATTTAGAATTACCAGTAGCGTCTCCAACACCCATATTAATTACAATTTTTTCTAATTTTGGAACTTCCATTACTGACTTATAATTATATTTTTCTTGTAAACTTGGAACTACTTCTTTTAAGTATTTCTCTTTTAGGCGGTTCATAAATACCCTCCTTCCAATTAATCAATCTTCTCGTTTGATTTTTTTGTAATTCTTATTTTTTTACCTGTTTTTGTATCAGTTGTATGACCTATTCTAGTTCTTTTCTTTGTTTTAGGATCAACTATCATTACATTTGATGCAGCGATTGGTGCTTCTACATCTAAAATTCCACCAGTTTCTTGACCAGTTGATTTTTGATGTTTCTTAACTACATGTACACCTTCAACTACTACTTTTGTAATGATTCCTTCAGTTCTAATTACTTTTAGTATTTTTCCTGTTTTTCCTTTATCAGAACCAGTGATAACTACAACTTCATCTCCTACTTTAAAGTTCATATTTATCCTCCTATTATAGTACTTCGTTTGCTAAAGAAACAATTTTCATGTAATCTTTATCACGAAGTTCTCTTGCGACTGGTCCAAAAATACGAGTTCCTACTGGACTCTTGTCATCACGAATGATAACACAAGCATTGTCATCGAACTTTATATAACTTCCATCTTCACGACGAACGCCTTGACGACTACGAACGATAACTGCTTTTACAACTTTTCCTTTTGGTATTGGTGAGTTAGGGATAGCACTTTTAACTGTTCCAACTACAACATCACCAATGTTACCTGTCTTTACTTTGCTTCCTCCTTCAACGCGAATTACTAATAATTCACGAGCTCCAGAGTTATCAGCAACCTTTAAACGGCTTTCTTGTTGTAACATAGATTATTCCTCCTTCTCATCTAAGCGTTAAATAATAACTGCTTCTTTTACGATTTCTTTTAAATAGAAATGCTTAGTCTTTGATAATGGTCTTGTTTCAACTATACGAACAGTATCTCCAACTTTTGCAATATTCTTTTCATCATGTACACAATATTTTTTAGAGCTTTTAACTCTTTTGTGATATAACGGATGGTTTTTATAAGTTTCAACTAAAACAGTGATTGTTTTATCATTAGTGGCACTTACTACTTTTCCAACTAATTCTTTCTTATTTTTCTTTTCCACTTACTTTCCCTCCTACTCGTTTCCTTCACGTTCTTTTAGAACTGTTTTTAATCTAGCAACAGTGTGTCTTAAATCTCTTAATCTAGAAGGTTTTTCTAGGGTACCAGTTGCTTGTTGGAAACGTAAATTAAATAATTCTTCTTTAGTTTCCACTAATTTTTTCTGAATTTCTTCAGTTGTTAATTCTCTAATCTCCTTAACCTTCATTTGATTCACCACCATCTTCTTTTGTTACGAATTTTGTTGCAATAGGTAGTTTGTGAGATGCAAGTCTTAATGCTTCACGTGCAGTTGCTTCATCCACATCAGAAATTTCAAACATGATTTTTCCTTCCTTTACTACTGCAACCCATCCTTCAACATTACCTTTACCTTTACCTTGTCTAGTACCGATTGGTTTCTTTGTTAAAGGCATGTGTGGGAAGATATTAATCCAAACTCTTCCACCACGTTTCATATAACGAGTCATTGCAATACGAGCTGCTTCGATTTGATTTGCTGTAATCCAAGCTCCTTCTTTTGCTTGTAAGCCATATTCACCGAAGGTTAGCTTTCTATTACCACGTGATCTACCTTCGTGAGGTAATCTATGTACACGACGATATTTAGTTCTTGACGGAATCAACATAATTAATTACCTCCCTTAGCCTTATTTTCTTTATTTTCCTTGTTTTCTTTTTCTACTTTAGGTTGGTTGTTATTCTTTTTATTAAGAATTTCACCTTTATAGATCCATACCTTAACACCAATCTTACCGAATGTTGTATCAGCTTCTGCAAATGCATAATCAACATCAGCTCTTAGTGTATGTAGAGGGATAGTTCCTTCTGTATATCCTTCGCTACGAGCCATATCTGCTCCACCTAAACGTCCAGATACACTAGTTTTAATTCCTTTAGCTCCTGCTTTCATAGCATTTCTAATAGCACGCTTTTGAGCCATACGGAATGATGCTCTATTGGTAATTTGATTTGCAATTGAATCAGCTACTAATTGAGCATTTAAATCTGCTTTTTTAATATCAACGATGGAAATTTGAACATTTTCACCAGTGATTTTTGAAAGTTGTTTCTTTAATTTTTCAATTTCTTCTCCACCGTGTCCAATCATAACACCAGGTTTAGAAGTATGGATAACAACTTCTGTTTTCTTAGCATTTCTTTCAATTTCAACTTTAGCAATTCCAGCATTTTTTAAGTTATCAGTTAAGTATTCACGGATTTTAACATCTATATCTAAATACTTAGCAAAATCTTTTTTATTACTGTACCATTTTGCTTCCCAGTCTTTATTAATACCAAGTCTTAGTCCATTAGGATTAACCTTTTGTCCCATTTTGTAACCTCCTTATTAGTTTCTTGTAGCCACTACTATATGAATGTGACTAGTTCTGTGATTTCTGTGTCCTATATGTGAACGTGAATCAAAAAAGTGACGTTTCATAACAGGACCGGCATCTACTCTTGCTTCTTTAACATATAGTGTTGCAGCGTCTGCACCATTATTATTAACAGCATTTGCAATAGCAGAATCTAATACTTTTTTTGTTAATCTTGCTGATTTATTGTTAACATTGCTTAATATGGTTTGTGCTTCAGTGCAACTTTTTCCACGTATCATATCAGAGATTAATCTTGCTCTGATTGGAGATACTCTTAAACCTTTTGCAATTGCTTTTGCTTCCATATATTTACCCTCCTAGTCATTATTTTTATTTCTTTTCTGAACCATGTCCACCGAATTTACGTGTTAAGGCAAATTCTCCTAACTTGTGTCCTACCATATCTTCTGTTACATAAACTGGAATAAATTCTTTTCCGTTATGTACTGCGAAGGTGTGTCCTATAAAATCAGGAAAAATAGTGGAACGGCGTGACCAAGTTTTAATGACTTCTTTTTTTCCAGATTTATTTAATTCTTTAACCTTATTTAATAATCTCTTAAAAACATAAGGCCCTTTTTTTAAGCTTCTTGCCATTTTTTAATCATCCTTTCCTATTTACTTCCACGACGACGTACTATGAACTTGTCAGAATGTTTTTTCTTACGTGTCTTTAATCCAAGTGCAGGTTTACCCCAAGGAGTCATTGGTGCTTTACGTCCTACTGGAGCACGTCCTTCACCACCACCATGTGGGTGATCATTTGGATTCATAACAGAACCACGAACTGTTGGACGAATTCCCATGTGACGAGTACGTCCAGCTTTTCCAACTTTAACTAGGGAAGCATCTTCGTTTCCAACTTCTCCTACTGTTGCCATACAGGTTCCTAATACTAATCTTTGTTCACCACTTGATAAACGAATCATTACATAATTATTTTCACGACCAAGTATTTGAGCAGCAGATCCAGCAGATCTTGCTAATTCTCCACCTTTACCAGGACGTAATTCAATATTATGAATCATTGTACCAACTGGGATATTCATAATTGGTAATGCGTTACCAACTTTAATGTCTACATTTTCTCCAGATTCAATTGTTGTTCCTACTTCTAATGTTTTAGGAGCTATAATGTATCTTTTTTCTCCATCTGCGTAATTTATTAAAGCAATATTTGCAGTTCTATTTGGATCATATTCAATACTGACTACTTTTCCAGGAACGTTTGCTTTGTTTCTTTTGAAATCAATGATACGGTATTTTCTCTTTTCTCCACCACCATGATGGCGAACTGTTATTTTACCTTGATTATTACGGCCACCATTCTTTTTCATGGTAACTGTTAAAGATTTCTCAGGAGTGCTAGTAGTTATTTCTTCATTTACTAATGCACTCATTTTTCTACGTCCTGGTGTAGTAGGTTTATAATTTCTGATTGCCATAATTTACTTCCTCCTTCTACCCAAGATCAATTGTTTGTCCTTCTGCAAGGGTTACAATTGCTTTCTTTGTACGATTAGTTAATCCAGTATAACGACCAACTCTTCTTTTTTTAGGTTTAACATTCATTGTTCTAATAGATGTTACCTTTACATTAAATATTTTTTCGATTGCTTCTTTAATTTCTAATTTGTTAGCTTTTGAATCTACTTTAAAAGTATATTTTCCTTCGCTACGAGCATTTTCTGATTTTTCAGTAATTACTGGTGCCTTGATGATTTCTAAATATTTAGTGTCTTTCATTATTTAAGCACCTCCTCAACGTATTTAATTGCATCTTCAGTTGCTACCATTACATCTGTTCCAACAATATCTAATACATTAATTTCATCAGCTAAGATTAATACTAAATTTTGAATATTTCTAGAAGCTAAGATGATGTTATCATCAAATTCTTTAACTACTAATAATACTTTCTTATCTGCTACTTTTAATGTTTCTAATACTTCTAATAAATCTTTAGTCTTAGGAGTCTTTACTGTTAACTTGTCTAATACTATTAATTCTTTATTAGCAACTTTTTCTGTTAATGCACTTTTAATTGCTATTTGTCTTTCTTTTCTATTTTGTTTTTTACTATAGTCTCTAGGTACTGGAGTTCCATATCTTCCTCCACCTACCCATTGTACAGCTCTAATTGATCCTTGACGTGCACGTCCAGTTCCTTTTTGTCTCCATGGTTTTCTTCCTCCACCAGAAACTTCTGAACGGTTTTTAGTTTTATGTGTTCCTTGTCTTAATGATGCCATTGTTAAGATGATTGCATCATTTAAAACAGCTTTGTTTGGTGTAATTCCAAATATTTCTTCATTTAAGTTAATGTCCTTTACTTTTTCACCTTTAAGATTTAAAAGTTCTACTTTTTTCATCTACGATTCCTCCTTTCATCACTTAATCATTATAAATATATAAATATTAATTTTGTTAACGTGATGATTATTCTTCAGTTGTTGTTTCTTCGGTAGTTGTTTCTTCAGTTACTGGTTCTTCTACTTCAGGAGTAGCTTCTACATAAGATATCAAATCTCTTTGTTCTATCTTTTCGTTTGGTTTCTTAACTGCAGTACGAATCATAACTAATGATTTCTTTGGACCAGGAACATTACCCTTAACTAAAATTACACTATTTTCTGTATCTATTGATACAATTTCAAGATTTTGAACTGTTCTTTGAACATTACCCATTTGACCAGGCATTTTCTTTCCTTTAAGAACATGCATTGGTAACATGGTACCTAACGAACCAACACCTCTATGGTATTGAGATCCGTGACCCATAGGGCCAGTTGATTGATTGTGTCTTTTAATAACACCTTGGAACCCTTTTCCTTTTGAAGTTCCTGTAACATCAACAATTTCCCCTGCTTCGAAAATGTCTACGCCAATAGTTTGACCTAATGTGTAATCATTAACATTAACTCCTCTAATTTCTTTTAAGAAGCGCTTAGGTGTTGTGTTAGCTTTTTTTGTATGTCCCATTGCTGGCTTGTTACTTAATCCTTCTCTAATAGATTCTGTAGCAAGTTGAATGGCATCATATCCATCTTTTTCTACTGTTTTAATTTGAGTAACAACATTTGGTTCTACTTCAACAACAGTAACTGGGATAAGCTTTCCATCTTTTGTAAAAACTTGAGTCATCCCGATTTTCTTACCTAAGATTCCTTTCATTTACTTTTCCTCCATTATATTGTTTTAATTTCGATATCTACTCCGCTTGGTAAATCTAAGTGAGCTAGTGCATCAATAGTTTCCTTGCTTGGATTTTTGATATCAATCAATCTTTTGTGTGTACGCATTTCGAATTGTTCACGAGAATCTTTATATTTATGTACAGCTCTTAAGATTGTGAATTTTTCAATTTCTGTTGGTAGTGGTACTGGACCAGATATTTCTCCACCAGAACGTTTGATAGTTTCAACAACTTTTTTTACTGCATTTTCAAGTAATCTGTGATCATATGCCTTCATTCTAATGCGAATTTTGTTTGTTGACATTGTAAATCCTCCCTTCGCCTATATCTAGTATAGACTTGCTCCGAGCGAATAACCCGATCCCCATTTTAGAGTTTTTATTTATTTAAATTAGCAACTCTTCCTGGAGTATCGACAACCTCGCACATCTAAGCAGTCACACGTATATAATTATAACAGCCACTTCCTTTTTTTGCAACACTTTTTTTCAAAATATTCTTATTAAACAAAAAAGAAAAGATTATTCTTACTCAGAATAGATCTTTCCTTTTGTTTCTTTTTGTAATTTATAACCATATTTAAATATATATAATAAGCAATATACAAATAATATTTCCATTATATCTGTTAAATTTATGTTCATTGAATTGTTTAATATAATAGAGTTAATTATTTTTGATACTAATGATATTACAAAAGCATAAATTAGCAACTTTCCAAATTTTTCTAGTAATTCTATATTTTCTTTACTAAATGGTGTTTCTTCATTACGAATGTTTTTAAAGAAATGATATACTTTTTTAAGTATTAAGATTTCAATAACTAAGATAATAGCAATTATTAATAGTTCAAACTCTACAAACATAATAGCAGTTGTATAATTACCTTGTTCTAAGTAAGCAAGAGCTTTATTAAAGGTATCCACATCTTTTGGGTTAGATACTATTTCTAAACCATTTTTATTGTCTCCATCGTTTATTGTTACTAGGTTTTCACTACGTTCATAAGTAATTTCCTGGTCAAGCACTGTAATTGTTCCAGAAGTTATTCCTGAATCTTCCTTAAAATTTACTTTAACATTTGATGATAATACAGGCACAACTAGCATAGCAAGTATCAAGCATACCAAACCAACAGTTACACAAACTTCACATATTTTAGTAACAACATAAATAAACTTACTTATTCCTTTCAATCTTTTTGATTCTTTCTTTTCAAGTGAGTAGTTTTTTGTTTTTTCTTTTTCCATAACACTTCTCTCCTTTTTCTTTTATTTTACCACTTTCTAAAAAAAAGTGAATATTTTTTAAAAGAAAAAAAGAGGATACCTCTTTTATAATTAATATGGTTGTCCATTATTATTCGGTGGCATAACACTTGGTTGTCCTCCGCTCATTATAGGTGGTTGATTTAACATCTGATTGTTGTTCATGATTGGTGGTTGATTTAGCATTTGCTGTGGATTCATTGGTTGCTGATTCATCATTGGTGGTTGGTTCATCATCCCACCATTGTTAAACACTGGTTGTTGGTTCATTTGTTGTGTTTGTCCCATTAGATTTTGTGGAGGTTGATTTGCTTGGTTTTGTTGTTCAGCCAGCCTTGCCTGTTGTGCTTCTAAAGCCGGATTTCTAAACCTAGGACCATTTGATGTCGAAAAGTCTGTTTTAGGTTTCTCCTGAGGAGAGTTTTCTATAACCTCTCTGGTCTGTTGCTCTTCTTCAGCAAACAACTGATAAACTACTAAAGCAAATATGGCAATAGGAATTACTTCTTTACTGACAGATTTTACTTTTGTTAGAAAATCAGATAGTTTTTCTACCATACACAAACCATGATAAACAAGAACAGATACGTAGGCGCTTATTTTACTAACTACAACTAGCACATCATCTGTACTTATACTAATCAAATTAAATATAGAATAGTATTTTAAAATAGCTATTACTTCTAGTGCTATTCCTTCAACTCTTTGGAGTTTTTCAACTTTTTCGTAGAACTTCTGAATGGCACTAAAATCAAGATTTTTCATGGTTTTGTGTGCCATCACAACAACAATTATCGCTATGACAACGTAAACTAGTAAAGAAATAAAACCAGCTATTGAGACTATTGATTTATTCTTTTTAAAGTCTACAAAAAATATTAACAATTCAATAATAGTTGTTGAAACTATAGTTTCCAAAAACGCAATTACAATTTTTAAATTCATAGACATTTTGATGTCAGAAGCTACTAATATTGTAGCTGTTAGTATTAATAAAAAGACTACCGGTAATAATTTCACTATTGTTTTACCCATGTTATCACCTATTTTAATTGTAGCCAAATTTCATTATTTCTTCAACAATATTTTTATATTCTTTTTTTATAGATGTAAACAAAAAAAGGAACTAGTTTTCACTAGTCCTCTACCGGTATATATTTAACACTTTGAAGTTTTCTATTACCATCTTTAATATTAAATGTAAATTGGTATGTATCATATTTTGTTTTGTCTAAGGATGGTTCATCTGTTGTTTCTATTGGGCTTTGGGCACCTTCAGCTTTATAGAAATTAAATACAAATGTGTTTTTACTATCATCAAAATCTAGCACTTCTTGGTAGTAATATGTATAACTTAATACTATTTGTTCAGAATTTTTCTCAGCTTTATAAAGTTTTATTCTACCACCATTGTTTCCTGGGCCCTCACAACCAAAGCCATATGCTGTTATAGTTATGTTATTATCATTAAATCTAATATAAGAAGGAAATACTAATGCTCCAGCTATTTTTGCGCCATCATGAGAAGGTACTCCATTTCCTTTAGTAGATGAGTCAATAGCAGGACGATATTCATCTAAGAAACTTAAATCGTCAAAGTATTTATTTAGTTCAGATTCAGAAATGGTATAATCACTATAATCTGCGGCTGTTTTAATTATTGGATTTGCATAAATTGCTAGCATAATATTTAATTTTTCAAGGTTTGTAAATTCTTCAATATCCTTATCTTTTTGATTTAATTCTAAAGCAGTTCCTGCACATGGATAGGTAGGTAGCATATCATTAACCTCTATTACTAATGGATCTTCTAAATCTACATTTTGCAATGGTTCTGTTTTTGTTTCTGTTTTATCATTTGTTTCTGGTGTTGTTGGCTTATTACTGTTTTCTTTGGTGTCTTTAGTTGTTAATAAATACAAGCACCCTCCTAATAATATTACTAAAATAATAATGATTGCCCATAAAACGCCTGTCCCTTTACCCTTTTTTGGTATTTCTTTTTGCTCTTCCATAAGAATTCTCCTTTCTATTATCTTTATTATAATTTATTTCTTATTTTAGTACAATTATCATTTTTGGCTAATTTATTTTATTTGTATATCTATAGTTTACATATATTTTTATCTTTTTCATTCATAATAGTGTTATAAATTCTTTTTGGAGGGATAATATGTCTATCAATAAATATGAAATAAACATTTATGAGCAAATTGCTCGTAATATTAAAAAATATAGAAAAGAAGCTGGAATTACGCAAGCTGAATTAGCAGAAAAAATTGGTGTTTCACATGAATTTATTCGTAGAAATGAATCTAAGAAGGGTAAAAAGTCCTTTTCAGTAGATACAGTATGGAAGATATCAGTTGCTTTAAATATTCAACCTGGCAAATTATTTGAAATTGATTTAGATGAATTAATTCAACAATAAAAATACTAGAATGATATCTAGTATTTTCTTATGATTGGTTATCTTTTAAGCAGAAAGCTGCGTATACTGGAATATAACGAATTTCTTTTTTGGTTGAGAAATTGTTTTCAGTTATACGATATGCTTGAATAATTGTAAATTTCTTCATTAGAACAGCTAAAGACTTAGCTTTGGAATTACTACGTGTTGTTAATTCTATAGGAATAATTTGGCCATTTCTATTTTGAATAACAAAGTTAACTTCGGCTTTTCCTTCAGACTGATAATAATATAGGGTATACCCTCCATCTGATAGAGTACTTGCAAGATGATTTTCATATAGTACTTCTTTTATTTTTTCATCGGTTAATAATTGTTTTTTATTTAGATGAAGCATTGTATATAATAAACCTTCATCATTAGCATATAGTTTAAAACTATCTTTTTCTTTGCAAGAACTAAGTGGTGATTTAATTTTACTTATCTTATTACTTCTTATTACAATTTGATTATTAATAAGATAATTAATGGTGCTTTCATATTCCTTAGCTCTTTTACCAGAACCCATTAGGCCATATTGAAACTTTTTATTGTCCTTTTTAAGTTGTTCTGGTAAAGAATCTAATACTTCTATTCCTCTAGGTATATCTATTAATACATTATTAATAGCAATTTCTTTTTTGTATACATCTATTATCTTTTGTTTAATAGCATCTAATTCATTACTGCTTTTTCCATTAATACTTTCATATATTACTTCTGGTAAGCCACCTGTTTCTAGGAAATCCATAAATAGATCCAAAGCAACTTTATGAAATGGACAAGTTTTTTTCTTAGTAAATGATTCTCTAATTATCTCAGCTAAACTTTTTTCATCTTTAGCCCATAAGTATTCTTCAAAGTCCATAGCAGTCATGGCTTTAAATTGTAATTCTTCACCTTTAAACTCTGATAATTTTTCTTTTTTAGATGTAATCGCAATAATATGATATTTACTATGTTCACTACCAAATACTTTTAAACCTTTAATAATATCAAGTTCTACTACGTTATCTAAGATAATTAAAGTATCTTCTTTTAAGATTGTTTCTCCAGATAATAAAGATAGATTTAATATTATTTTTTCAGTTGCTCTTTCTTTCTTAAATACATTTAATAAATTTTTATTGTTTTCGGTATTAAAATAAATTGTGTTTTTATATTCTTTTTTTCCAAAGTCTAATACGGAAAATGTCTTACCTATTTGTTTAGCGCCATATAATAGTAATGGTTTTCTAATAATATCCTGTTTCCATTTTTGATAAAATTTTTCTATCTTACGTTCCATTATTTGTACTCACCCCACATATTTTATACATTAAGTATACTATCATACTAATATATTGTCAAATGAAAAAGACCTATACGGTCTTAATTGGTTAATAATGGTTTACTGAATTCTAATCTTAATTTGTCTGCAATAGTTATGATGAATTCTGAATTAGTAGGTTTTGCTTTATCAATATCTATACTATTACCAAATATATCTTCCATTAGATCCCAATTGCCACGATTCCAACTTACTTCAATGGCGTGTCTTATGGCTCTTTCTACATTTGGAACAGTAGAATCATATTTCTTGGCTATTACTGGGTATATTTCTTTTGTAATACCTATAGTAACATTATTCTCATAAACCAAGATTATTCCTTCTCTTATATATTGATATCCCTTAATATGCGATGGTACTCCTAGTTCGTGTAGTGTTTTGGTAATAAATACTTCTAGATTATTATGAATTAAGTCTATTGTTCCACCAATATGTTCATTACTATTTATTGTTTCTAAGACTTTTTTCTCTAGTTCTTGTAGTTCAAATGGTTTAACTAATAAATAATAAGCTCCTAAAATAGCAACCTTATGTATAATTTCGGGGGTATTATAAGAAGTTTCCACGATTACTTTCTTATCTATCCTATTATTATTGATATATTCTAAGACACTTATGCCATCTTTATAAGGCATTATCAAATCTAATATTATTAGATCATATTCCTCTTTCTTATTATCAATAAATAGTATTCCTTCATTACCATCTTTGGCTGTTAATGATACTTCTATATTGGGAGTTTTAGCAAAATAATCCTTAATCATATTTACTAATGTTTCATTATCATCTATAACAAGCAGCCTTGTTTTTCCCATTACCTCTCCTCTCATCTTTTTACCACGCATTATAATTATATAAATTAAAGATAAAAAAAACAAGTTTTTAACTTGTTTTGATTAATGTAGTTTTTCTATAAATACTTTTAATTTATCTACTTTTAAGCTTAATCCTCCTAGTAAATAACCATTAATAGATGGAATTTGTTTTAATTGATCAATGTTTTCTTCGTTAGCACTTCCTCCATATAGAATATATGAAGCAGGAACAAGCCTTTTTATTTCTTGGAATACTTCTTCTATTTGTTCATTAGTAGGAATTACACCTGTACCAATTGACCATATTGGTTCATAGGCAATTATTAATCTTTTCTTTTCTTCTTCTGTTAAGTCTCTTGTGGCGATGGTTAGTTCTTCCTCTAATACTTTATTTACTTTATTTTGTTTTCTTTCTTCTAGTGTTTCACCAATACATAAAATAGGAGTTATATCATTTTTAAATAATTGTTTTATCTTTTTGTTTATTTCTTCATTTGTTTCTCTTTGATATTCTCTTCTTTCACTATGTCCTACTATGGCGTATTCTACTTGATATGATTTTAACTGAGAAGCTGATATTTCTCCAGTGTAGGCACCATTATCTGATACGCTTACATTTTGGGAACCTAGTTTAATATTACTATTTGATACCATACTTATATTTAAAAATGTAGGACATAATATTAATGTTTCTGTTGTCTCTACAGTTTTTAATTCTTCTAAGTATTTTTTAAATTCTTCTTTTTCTAAATTACTTTTATTATTTAAAGCTATAATCATTGGAACCTCTCCTTTATGCTTCTTACTATTTTTGATATTAAACCGAATCTGTTTTCAGATTGTTTTTCTTTTATTGCTCTATTATAGACTTCTAATACTCTTTCACCATAATATTTGGAACTATATGTTTCAGCTTGGATTCTGGCTTGTTTATCAAATCTTTCTAACTCTTTAGGATTATCATATAATCTTAAGATGTCTTTTATATATTCATCTTGTGTTTCAAAAAACAAACCATCTAATTCTTCAGTTACCATACTTATAAAAGCTTCATCTCTCATACAGACAGGCACTACGTTAGAAGCCATGGCTTCAATAATCGTTAAACCTTGCGTTTCTGTTTTAGATGCTGTTACAAAGATATTTGCTAAATGATAATAATATGGCATATCTTCCCAAGATGTTTTACCCGTAAATATAACAGAATCTTTTAGTCCTAGTTTTTCAGCATATGATTCATATTTTTCTTTATCTGGACCATCACCAACTATAACTAGTTTTATATTATTATGTTTTTCTTTAATTGTTTTATGAGCTTTTATTAAGAATTCAACATTTTTTTCTTCAGCTAATCTTCCTACAAATAGTAATATAAAATCATTTTTATTAATATTTAAATTATTTTTTAAATCTTTTAACTCATTACTATTAATTTTATCATCATAGAATCTTTCTATTTCTATACCAGTAGGTATAATATTAATATTCTTTTCAAAGTTATATTTTTCTTTAAATAACTTATATGTTTTATTTGTAGGTACAATTAATTCTGTAGCAGTTGTATCACAATAGAATTTGGTAAAGTACTCTAGGAGTTTTTTACTGGATTTTTCAAAATAGCCTTTAGTTATATAGTAAATATAATCTTCATACATTGTGTGATATGTATGTACTAAAGGGATATTAAATTGTTTAGCAAATAATCTAGCAAATGTTCCTATAGCGAACTCTGTTTGGGAGTGTATTACCTCTAAATGCCAGCCTTTTATTATATTTACGGCTCTTACTGGGTAAATACTACTTAATCTAGAGTCATAAATACCTGTTGGGATACCAGGTATTTTTAATATTTTTTCTTTTTCATCATACTCATATTTAAAACTTTCTAAGTTGGCAGTTACTACATACACTTCATGGCCTTGTTTTTCTAAGGCTCCTTTTAGCATAGCTATACTAGTTACCAAACCACTAATATAGGGGGTATACGTTTCGCTGAAAATACCTATTCTCATATTTTACTCCTCTTTTCAGTATTAAATAATATAGCTCCTATTATGATCCCCATATAATATGTTATAAATCTCCAGGTTAATAAGACAGCTGCTAGCTGGGTAGAATTAATAAAATTTCCAAAGAATTGGGTAAATCCGTATTCAATTCCGCCACTAGCTCCTGGTATTGGTACAAAGGCCCCAATTACATATACGTAAGCTGAGGCAGTTATCGTATTAATGGCTGTTACGCTATTGAAGATTCCCATACTATAAAATACCCATAAAGGAACCATATATAGGCATAATAAACTAGCAATATTTAAAGATATTCCCATTACTAGTAAGTTTTTTCTTTTCTTTAATTCTTGAAATCCGTTATAGAAGTCTTCTATTATCTTTTTTATTTCTTCTTCAGAAGTTTTTAATTTTAATTTTTTTGATATATATATAATTATTTTACTAGTCTTTTTCATCATTATTTTAGAATAAGAAATAAGTAATAAAACAATTACTACACCAATGTTGATTGCAAAACCTAGTAAGACTAATTTTTGCAATAGTTTTACTTTGGGAAATATATGAAAGAAGAAATTATATATTACAGCAGCAGTTCCACATATAACTAATGCTAATTGATAAAATATAAAGCTTTGAATAGTTTGGTTAGTAGCTTTTGTAACAGAAAAATCATGTTCAGTTAACATATATACTTCTAAAGGTTGCCCTCCTGTGGAAAAGGGCGTAATACCATTAAAGAATTGCGTAATCCAGTTATGCTTTATAGCTTCTAATAAAGTAAACTTTTCTTTATTATTCGCAATTTTATAGTTAATATATCCTTTTAAAATTACAGAAATTGCAAAGAATAAGCAGGCTACTAATAAGAATTTTATATCCATTGTTTGAAATGCTCTTATAGTGGCAGGTAAGTCATCTTTAAGAACAACAAACAACACAATTAATGTAATAAGGACTAAAAATATAGTATTCTTTTTAATATTTTTAATGATATTCATATTATCATCCTTTTAGTCTTTCTTCTTTTTCTTTTAAAAATAAGATATTTCCTTGTTCTTCTCCTAAATATTCGTATCCTTGTTTTGACAAATAATTAATCATACCTTTATCTGCGGGGTCTAACATTATAAAGACCTCTTCTAATTTTAGGGAATCTAGAGCATAATCTACTGCTAAAGATACTATTTTCTTTTTATTTGTAATATTCTTGGTAGTAGATAAGGTAATTCTCCCTGTTTTTATATCTTTTTCACCTTGTATTTGGCAACTATCTAGAAGTAAGGAGTCCTTTTCAATGAATAGTCTTTCTTCTATTTCATTACCGTTTCTTTTGTTTTTTAGATATTCTTCTTTTGTTTGAGAGGTGGTTATTCTTTTTAGAAAATCTACTATATCTGATGAATTGTTATTCCTTGTTTCATACTCGTTTATCTTTTTGATATGAGATTTATTATAAGGATCTACTATTAATAATCTAGATACAGACAATTTGTTCACCTTCTCTTTATTTTAACGATTCTATTCCAGGTAATGTTTTTCCTTCTAGATACTCTAAAGTTGCGCCTCCTCCTGTAGAGGCATGATATACTTTTTCTTTATATCCGGCAGCAGTAGCAGCAGCTACTATGTCGCCTCCGCCTAAGATTGTTTTAATGTTATTATCAACGATGTATTTTAATAATTCATCGGTATTTTTCTTATATTTAGTAAATTCATATACTCCTAAAGGACCATTCCATACTACTATTTTGGCGGTTGAAAGAGCATTTTCAAATAATTCAAGTGTTTTATTACCAATATCTAGTCCCATCTCATTAGAAGTAATTTCATCAATATTTTTTACGCGATATTCTTCATCATTAGTATATTCGTTCGTAATAGCAACATCTATAGGTAATATTATTTTATCTGGATGTTCGCTTAATACTTTTTTGCAGAAATCTATGTTTTCTTCATCTAATAGAGATTTACCTATTTCTTTTCCTTGAGCTTTTAAGAAAGTAAAGGCCATTCCTCCACCGATTAAAATTTTATCTGCTTTTTTTACTAGGTTTTCAATTACACCAATTTTATCTGCTACTTTGGCTCCACCTAATATTACAACAAATGGGTGTTCTGGGTTATCTAATTCACTTAAAGCTTTTAATTCTCTTTCAATTAAGAATCCTGGAGCTGATGGTAAGTGAGCAGCTATTCCACAATTTGAGGCATGAGCTCTATGGATTGTTCCAAAGGCATCATTAATAAATACTTCTCCTAGTGATGCCCAATATGAACCTAGTTCTTCATCGTTACTACTTTCTTTTTTACCATCTAAGTCTTCATATCTAGTATTTTGAACAAGTAATACGTCTCCACCTTGCATACTATCTATAGTAGCTTCTAATTCTGGACCTCTAGTTTTCTCTGAGAATAGTACATCTTTCTTAAGTAACTGGCTTAATCTATCTGCAACAGGTGCTAAATCATTTTTGGCTAAGTCAGCTTCTTCCTTTACACGGCCTAAGTGTGATAATAGAATTACTTTAGCATTTTTTTCTAAACAGTAGTTAATTGTTTCTAGAGCTGCAACTATTCTAGTATCATCAGTTATTTTTCCTTCCTTCATTGGAACATTAAAATCACAACGAATAATTACTTTTTTATTATTAATATCTAAATCTCTTATTGTCTTCATTGGCAACTCTCCTAACTATTAAAATTATAGCATTTTTTTTAAATTAAAAAAAGGAAATCTTACATTTCCTTCTACCTATTATGTTTCCAGGTGAAAAAAGCAAACCCTAAACCAAATATTATTATTATGATACAACCTATTATATTTTCTATTGAATGAGTTCCTGTTACCAAGGCATATAATCCCACTAATGTAAATATAATACTTATTATGGTGTTTCCAATAACTTTATCTTTATTTTTTGGTTTATTATTAGTTGTCTTTTCTTTGTTATTTTTCTTTAATTCAGCATAAGAAGAAACTTTAATAGTAGCTTCTAGATTTAATTCTTCTTTCTTCTGTGGGCTAGTGAAAGCTACTCCAGAGAGTTTTATATGTGCGGTGGAGTTTTCAATACTAATTATTTCTACTGTTAGTTTTTCAAATGGTTCACTCTCATATAACATTAAATAGTCTTCTCTTGTTTCTGATTCTTCCTTAGTATTAGTACTTAGAATTTTTCCTTTTATATCAGTTAACTTTTCTACATTTAATGGTATTGTATTTATATTTATAAAGGGAGTTAATTTCTCTCCTTTATAGTTTCCTTCTAAAAAGTTAATTTCTAGATCGCATGATATAATTTTATTATTTTCAACAGAATAATTAAGAAAACTATTTTCTTTATCTATATTAAATGATCTACTTCCAATTATTAATTTGTTCATAATATTACCTCTTTTTTTATTATAACAAAAAAACCACACTTTTAGTGTGGCTGTTTATTATTGTTGTCTATTTTCGTTATTTAGTTTTTGATTTAAACCTTCTACAGCTTTTAATACTTCAATTGGTACAGCAAAAATAATAGTGTTTGATTGATCTGAACTTAAGTCATTTAAAGTAGATAATGTTCTTAAGTGAAGTGCTCCTGGAGTTGCTCCCATTGTATTAGCAGCTTGAGCTAAGCTATTAGCAGCTTCAACTTCACCAGCAGCTTTAGTAAGAATTGCTTGTTTTTCTCTTTCAGCTTCAGCAGCTTTAGCAATAACTCTCTTCATTTCTTCTGGTAAACTTACGTCTTTTAATTCAACGTTTTCAACTTTGATTCCCCATGGGTCAGTTGCTTTATCAATTACTTCACAAATACCATTTGATATTTTTTCTCTTTCACTTAATAATTCATCAAGTGTTACAGAACCTACTACGTTACGCATTGTAGTTTGAGCAAGTTGGCTTACTGCATAGTAATAATCTTGAACTTCACAAATTGCTTTACCAGCATCAAAGATTTTGTAGTAAATAACAGCATTAATTCTAATTGAAACGTTGTCTTTAGTAATTGTTTCTTGTTCAGGAACGTCTACAGCTTTTGTTCTGATATCTACTTTTCTGAATGATTGAATAATAGGTAATACTATTTTCCATCCTGGAGTTAATACTCTAGAATATTTACCAAAAGTAAATAATATTCCTCTTTCATATTCATTAATTTGTTTTATTGAACCAAGAAGTACACAACCTACGATAAATAATAAAAATACTAATCCACTCATATTATTCTCCTAATTTCATTAAATATTTGGCAGTTCTAACCATTTGAGCCGTATAACTCATTTCGTTATCGTACCATGATACAACTTTTACTAATTGTTTGCCATCAACTTCAAGTACACTTGTTGATAAACCATCTACTAGTGATCCACAACGTCTACCAATTACATCGCTTGATACAATTGGGTCCATTGTAAATTCCATTGTTTCATTAGTATGTGCTTTTAAAACATTATTGATTTCTTCAGCTGTGGTATTTTTACCTAACTCTAAAGTTAAGTCAACTACTGAACCAGTTGGTACTGGTACACGCATAGCAGTTCCATCTAGTTTTCCAGCTAAGTTTGGACATACCAAACCAATTGCTGATGCAGCTCCAGTTGAAGCTGGTACTATATTAGCAGCACATGCTCTACCACGACGAGCTAGGTGTCCTTTCTTATGAGCAATATCAAGTGATGCTTGGTCATTTGTATAAGCATGAACTGTTGTCATGTAGCCTTTTACAATGCCAAATTCTTTATCTAATACATCTACTACTGGTGCTAAGCAGTTTGTAGTACATGATGCAGCAGATATAATTTTTTCACTACCATCTAAGATGTTGTGGTTTACGTTATAAACGATAGTCTTTAAATCTCCTTTTGCAGGTGCTGAAATAATAACATGTTTTGCTCCTGCTGTAATATGAGCCATAGCTTTTTCATCACTAGTGAATAAACCAGTACATTCAAATACTACATCAATATTTAAATCCTTCCATGGTAACATTGCAGGGTCTTTTTCAGCATAAACTCTTACACGTCTTTCTCCTACTACAATATACTCACCATCTGCACTAATTTCATCAATACGATAATTTCTATGGTTTGTATCATATTTTAGTAAATAAGCAAGTTGTTCTGCATCTGTTAAGTCGTTTACTGCAACTACTTCAAACTCCGGATTTTCTTCCATAAGTCTAAAGCATAATCTTCCGATTCTTCCGAATCCATTAATTGCAACTCTAATCATTTTTCATCCTCCTAAAATCATTATATCCTTTTCTTAAAATCCTTTCAATCTTTCTTTTTATTTTTACAAAAAAAAATATCCACATTTGTGAATATTTTTAATCGTCTAAATGATCTATCGCGTATTGAGCTTCTTCGGCAGTAAATCCTTCTCCATATTCAGATGTTAATTGTTGGTATATAGCATTTTTAGACATACTCATCATTTCTTGATAATTTTTTGCTGTAGCTAAAGCATTAGCATTCCAATCTGCTTTTAAATTGTCTATCGCATATTGAGCTTCTTCGGCAGTAAATCCTTCTCCATACTCAGAGGTTAATTGATTATAAATTCCCTTTTTTGACATATGCATAACTGTAGAATATGTTTCTGCTTTTTTCAAGGCGTTTTTTTGACCATTTGTTGGTTGTTTTCCTAATGAATATGTAATTGTAATTCTTGTATTTTCTGAGACTTTTTCTGATGCATTAACACTTTGACTGATGAATCCATCTTTGGGAACGATATCTGAATATTCTCTTTTAAAATTGCAATTTAAATTATTCTCTTTACACCAACTTAATATTTCATTTTCTTGCATAGAACTAAAATCTATTACTTCTACTTCTGCCTTTACTTTGCTTGTTGTATTTGAACCGCTATTATAGCTTGATCCACTATCAGTTGTTGCTTCATCCCCTGCACTACCAATAGCAATAATCAAGAATAAAATAGCAAATACAATTGTTAATATTATTTTTGTGTTTTTTTTCATTTCCGGATGGAATTTCCACATTAAAAATATTCCAACAGGTGCGAATAATATAAGCATTACCCACATAAACCATTTTTTAGCATAAAATTTGCTTTTTTCATCATATTCATCATCTTTTTGATTTGAAGTTGATTTTTCTTCTTTTTTTACTATTTTTAATTGTCTTCCACATTTTGGACATACAATTGAATCTTTTTCAATTTCTTCCCCACAGAATTTACAAAACTTTTTATCCATGATTAATCCTCCTATACATAATATGGATTAGGCTTAAATAAAATAACTATAAAATCAACTATAACACCTATTCCAAATAATCCTAATGTAAATAAGTATAAAACCCCCATTCCAGTTTTTCCTTCATAAAACTTGTGTCCACCTAAAACCCCCAAAAAAATGCATAACAATAGTGCAACCCATTTATCACATTGTTTTCTACCATATGCGCCATTAATTGTATTGTTATTATTAATAATAACTTGTGGGTTTGAATTAGATGAATCAGTTTTTAACTCTTCTAATTGCTTCCCACATTTTGGACATAAGACTGCATCAGTAGCAATTTTATTTCCACAAAACTCACAAAATTTAGTTTCCATTCATACACTCCTTTCTATTTCAAGAATAGCACATTCTAATATAAATTTCTAGTATATATTTCTAATATATTTTTTACTATATGAAAATAATAAAATATAGATAGGTGATGATGATGACATTTGTTCCTAAAGACACAAAGAAAAAAGAGACTTCTGTTTATAAATCTCTTTATATTAAAGAAGAATTATCTAAAAAAATTGAAGAAATTGCGAGAGTTAATAATACTTCTTATAATAACGTAATTATTAGTATGATTGAGTTTTGTTTATTAGAAGATGAGGAAAAAGAAAGAAAAGAAAATCACTAGTTGGCTAGTGATTTTTTATTCATGGAAATATCCCCCACCAATAAATTCTCTTATTACGGCATCTTCTGGGATAGAATCTGCGGGTATTGGTAAGAATAATCTTAAAAAGTTTATTAAGCGTTTTGCTTCTTCATAATATGGTGAGTCACTTTCTACTGAATATAGAAGTGGTTCTACATATGTTTTTAATACTCCTAATTCGTATATAGCAGCAGAGTTTACTGTAGCGTCACTATCATCTTGGAAAGGGAAGATATATTCTTCTTCACCTTTTCTAACACTTGGCCATTGTTTTAGGGTATGTTCTACAGTATAATTTCTGGTTCTATTATCTCTTACTATTCTTCTTAATAATCTATTATCTGTTGTAGGTATACGATTATGGTTATCCATATTTAGTTCTGTTAATGGGGAAATATATATTTTATATTTCTTTTCTCTTGTAATATTATTTAGTATTTTACTATCTAGAGCATGAATTCCCTCAATAATTAGAATATCATTATCTTCTAGTTGCATTTCATCACGATATTCTTTTTCACCTAATACAAAGTTAAATGTTGGTAGTTTTACTTTTTCACCTTTTAGTAAATCTCCTACTTGTTTATCAAATAGTTTTAAATCCATAGCTTCTAAACATTCAAAATCATAATTACCATTTTCATCTTTAGGAGTATCTACTCTATTTAGAAAATAATTATCCATTTCTAATGATTTTGGATGTAGACCAAAACTTTTTAAAAACATACATAATTTTCGGCAAGTAGTAGTTTTTCCTGAGGAAGATGGTCCGGCCATTAAAACTATTTTTACTTTATTTTTACGATTATTTATTTCTTTAGCTATTTCTAATAGACGATTGCTTTGTAGAGTTTCATCTATTTTTATTAAGTCACTAATTTTACCGGTTGAAACTACTCTATTTAAATCAACAGCTGTTTCTATTCCTATTAATTTTCCCCAGTCTTTATATTCTCTAAATACTTCAAACATACTTGGATGATGTTTATATTTTGCGATATGATCAGATACATATACAGTTGGGAAACGTAGAGTAAGTCCATTATTATTAATATAAGTTAAATCAAAGTCTTTTAATTTACCAGTTGATTGTGGCATTAAATAGTAAAAATAATTATAAATATTTCCTAAGCGATATAGAGTTATATAATTATCAGTATTATATCTCATAGCCCCAGCTTTTGATTCGTCGCCTACTTCTTTAAAGTATTTTATAGCTTCTAATCTATCTATTGTTAGTCTATTAATTGGCATATCTTTTTTAATAATAGCTTTCATTTCTTCTTTTATAGCTAGAAGTTTTTCTTCAGTTAGTTTAAAAGATGTTTGAAAGTAAATACCTTTATCTAAAGAATGTTGTACTATGACATTAGCTGATTTACCAAATAATTTTTTTACTGCATAAATAAGTATAAATGTTAAGCCACTTACATGAGTTCTGTGTCCTTCACAAGAAGTCAAATCTAGGAATTCTACGGTGCAACTTTCTGTTAAGTTATATGATAATTCTCTTAATCTGTTATTTACTCTAGCAATTAATATTGGATATTGGTGTTTTTCTTGATGTTCTATGTATATTTCTTGTAGAGTAACATTTTTACTATACTTAAACTTTTGACCATTAATTGTTACTTCTATAGTATCTATCATGATACCACCCCTTATTATAAAATAAGTATAACATACTTTTACTTACTTAAGTATGTATAAATTATATGGTTGACACTAATAAAAAAAGAGTTTTACTCTTTTTCGTTCATTTTTCTAAATTGATTAGCTAAATCCTCTATTTTCTTTAATCTATGATTTAAGCCAGATTTAGTAATTGATTTATTTGTTTCTAAAGATATAATCTCAGCTAATTCTTTAAGAGATGCCTCTGGGTACTTCTTACGATATTTTAGTGCTATTAAAACTTTGTCATCTAAAAGAACTAAGCCATCGTTTTCTTCTATTATTTCAATATCTTTTAATTGGGAGTTTGCAGTTTCTATAACTTTATCCATATTAGCTTGTTCCATATTATTTAGACGATTAGTGTTATTCTTTTTATCTCTATATACTCTTATATCTTCATAGTACAATACTGCTTTATTAGCGCCTATTATTTTTATAAAGTCACTTATTCTTTCAGCTTCTTTAATATATATCATATAGCCTTTATCTCTATTTAGTATTTTAGCATTTAGATCAAATAAATTTAATAATTTTTGAACAAATACTGCTTCTGATGGTCTTTCTACTAGTAGTTCCATATGATATCTAGATGTTTTAGGATCATTAATACTTCCACAAGCTAAGAATACGCCTCTTAAATAGCCTCTAATCTCTTCATTAGCACCTACTATATAACTAGGTATTGTTTCTAAATACTCATTATTATCATCTATAATTCCTAGTTCTTTTAAACATTTATCATTGGCAAGAGATATTTTTATTTGATATAAATCTTTTTTACTAAAATTTAGATTTTCTACTGTCTCTATAGGGATATCTATATTGTAGAAGTCTTTTAAGGAGTTAGTCACTATCTCCATAATCCATTTGTTTTCAGTACTCATGGTAATCATATTATCTTGGATATTACCATTATTTCTTATATAACCAGATAGTTCAGCAATTAATTCAGATTTAGTGTTTTTAAAGCTAGATATTTCTTCTTTTATATTAGTAGTAAAGGACATATTAATCTCTCATTAAGTATGAAAAGATAATTGCCCCTAATTTCATACTATCGTGTTTTAGAGTTCCATCAGCAATTGTCATCAAGTCGGCATCTATTAATTCGATGTCCATCTTAGCAAGTTCATCATAATCAATTGGAACAGGATCTTTTCTTTCTCTAGCTTCGTACTTCTTGGCCATTTCTTTGGAAATTGGGGTTTTATTGGCAATAACAACATCTAACTTATTCTTATCTAAATAACTGTTAATCAATTTAACGTGGTCTCCTACAGTAAACTTATCTGTTTCCCCTGGCTGGGTTACAATATTACAGATATACATAAGGGGAGCTTTTGTCTCGTTAAGAGCTTTTTTTACTTCTTTGCATATTACATTTGGTAATACACTAGTATATAGACTTCCCATGCTGAATATTATTAAATCAGCTTCTTTAATAGCTTTAATTACTTCTGGGCAGACTTTTGGCTCATTTTTATAATAAACTCTTTTCATTTTTTTATGAGCAAAGGTTATTTGCTCTTCACCTTCTATTATTTCTCCATCTTCAGAAAGCCCCATTAAAGTTAAATCAGAATCTTCTGAAATTGGTAAAACAGTATGTTTTACATCAAATAATTTACTTAAATATTTTATTGATTCTTTTAGTGAACCTGTAATATCTAACATAGCTGTTAAAATTAAGTTACCTACGGCATGATTGTCTAAGTCACTGGTAGTATGAAAACGATAAGCCATCATTTCTTTAATTGGTTCATCAATTTGTGATAAGTTTATAATTGACTTTCTAATATCACCTACAGCAGGGGTATGAAATTCTTGTCTTAATTTACCTGTTGAGCTGCCATTATCAGATACTGAAATAACCGCTGTTATATCCATTGGGAAATCTTTTAAGCCTTTTAATAAATAAGCAATTCCATAGCCACCACCAAAAACAACTACTTTCTTATACATAAATCCTCCTATATTAAACTATTTTCCCCTCTTTATAATATTTTTCTTTTTTACTATTTATTCCTAATAAATATACTCCACATACTATAAATATTATGGATATTATTTGAGCTATTTTTAAAGAACTTAGCATAAGTGAATCTGATCTAAAGGATTCTATTATTAATCTTTCTATACCATACCAAGTTAAATATAGGCCTGTTAGTTGGCCAATTTTTAAATTATTTTTCTTTCTAATTATTATTAGAACAATAAAACCGATTAGAGAAGCAATTGATTCATAAAGAAAAGTTGGTTCTCTATACTCATTATTAATATACATTCCATCTATTATAAATTTAGGTAGATGTAGGCTTTTTAAAAAACTTAAAGATACTACTCTACCATAGGCTTCCCCGTTAAAGAAGTTTCCCCATCTACCAATAGATTGAGCAATTATTAAGCCTACTACCATACAGTCTAGTAGTAATAAAATATTCATTTTTTTCTTTTTTGAAAGAAAAAGTAAAAATAGGAGGCCAGCTATTAGTCCACCATGAATTGCGAGCCCGCCATTCCAAACCATTCCTATTTCTAGGGGATATTTAGAATAGTATGACCAATTAAATATTACATAATATATTCTAGCTCCTATTATTCCAAGTAATAAACTATAAAAAATTATATCTATGGCTTGATCTTTATTTAGACCTTTTTTATTAAATTCTTTTAATACTAGAATACTACCAATACCCATACCTATTAATAAACAAATAGAGTACCATTTGATTTGTAAATTACCAATACTTATAAATATACTTCTATCCATGCTTTTTAAACCTTTTAATTATTTTTTTAATAATCTGTTCCATTATAAAGTTTGTTATTGAAAGAAGAATACCTACTAAAAAAGCAATCAATAGATTTTCAACTTCAAAGTGAGGTCCTAATATCCAATCAACCATCTTTAATATTATTACATTAATACAGGGATAAAAAAGTCCTAGAGTAACTCCTGTTATGGGGATAGTTAAAGTTACTAAAATTGGTTTTATTGTTTTATTTAGTACGTATAGGGTGAATACTATAATAGCAGACCATATTATTAAATGATCACTATCAATATATATTGTTTTAAATAAACTAGTTACAAGAATAAATACCACTGTATAGCCAAACATATAAAGTAACCAATCTACTGCTTTATTTATTCTTAGTTTGTTTTTTTCTTTTACGATTAAATCCATAGATACACCTCTATAATATCTTTTTTAAGAACTGCCCTGTATATGATTCTTTTACTTTTGATACCTCTTCTGGAGTACCGGTAGCCACTACTTGGCCTCCTTCGTCTCCCCCCTCTGGTCCTAAATCAATGATATAATCAGCTACTTTTATAACATCTAGATTATGTTCAATGATTAATACGGTATCTTTATTATCTACTATTTTCTGTAAAATTGCAAGTAAGCGCTTGATATCATCAACGTGTAGGCCTGTTGTTGGTTCATCTAAGATAAAGATTGTTTTACCAGTGGCTTGTTTTTGTAATTCTTTAGCTAGTTTTACTCTTTCAGCTTCTCCACCTGACAGAGTTGGAGCACTTTGTCCTAATTTGATATAGCCTAAACCAACATCTTCTATTACTTGAAGTTTTCTTTTGATTTTTGGGACATTTTCGAAGAACTTTAAAGCTTCTGAGACACGCATATCAAGTACTTCGGCAATATTCTTATCTTTATACTTTATACTTAGTGTTTCTAAGTTATAACGGGTTCCATGACATACTTCACATGGGACGTATACATCTGGTAAGAAATGCATTTCTATTTTCTTTACACCATCTCCACGACAGGCTTCACATCTACCGCCCTTTACATTGAAAGAAAAACGATTCTTGCCAAAGCCATACATTTTAGCTTCTTTGGTGGTTGTAAATATTTCTCTGATATCATCAAATACGCCTGTATAAGTAGCCGGATTAGAACGCGGTGTTCTACCAATCGGGTTTTGAGAAATAGCAACTATTTTGTCTACATTATCAAAACCTAGTATTTTTTCATGATTACCTGGTTTATCTTTACTATTATATATTTTTTGAGATAAAGCCTTTACCAATATTTCATTTACTAATGTAGATTTACCAGAACCTGAAACTCCAGTTACACAAGTAAATGTTCCTAGAGGGATATCTACATCTATATTTTTTAAATTATGTTCTTTAGCACCTCTTATTTTTAAATATTTTCCAGTGCCTTTTCTTCTTTTTTTAGGAGTTTCAATACAAAGTTTGCCACTTAAATACTTACCAGTTATACTATTTTCATTCTTCATTACTTCTTCTGGAGTACCACAAGCAACTACTTCTCCACCGGCATCTCCAGCACCAGGGCCAATATCTACTAAATAGTCAGACGCTAACATAGTATCGCTATCGTGTTCTACAACAATTAAAGTATTTCCCAGATCGCGCATTTCTAAAAGGGAGTTTATTAATTTTTCATTATCTCTTTGATGAAGACCTATGCTTGGTTCATCTAGGACGTATAATACTCCTGTTAGGTGAGAACCTATTTGAGTAGCAAGTCTAATTCTTTGAGCTTCTCCTCCAGATAAAGTTCCTGCTCCTCTACTTAGAGTTAGATACTCTAGTCCTACATTTTTTAAGAAGTTTAATCTATCTAATATTTCTTTTATTACTAAGCGAGCTATCTCTTTCTTTTCTTCTGATAGCTTTAAGTTTTCAAAAAAAGGAATTAACTCTTTAATAGACATCTCGGTTACTTGAAAGATGTTCTTATTATTTAGTTTTACTGATAAAACATCATCATTTAATCTAGCCCCATGGCATGTTTCACAGGTATGTTCTACCATGTAGGTTTCTAACCAGTCCCTTATCCAAGTAGAAGTTGTTGACATATATCTTCTTTCTAATCTATTTATAATTCCTTCATAGAAGTCTTTTTTATCTCTGCTTATTCCACCACGAGTAGAATATTTTATTCTAATTAATTCATCGCTTCCATATAAAATATAGTTTTGTTCTTTCTTTGATAATTTAGACCAAGGTTTATTCATATCAATTTTATAGTGTTTACATAAGCATTCTAATTCCATAAATTCTATTGCTTCTGGGTCATCTGTTAAGGTTTTAATTGCCCCTTCATTTAAACTTAGTGTTTTATTTGGGATAATCAGCTCTTCATCTATTTGAAGTTTTACACCTAAGCCCTTACAATCTGGGCAGGCTCCATATGGAGCATTAAAACTAAACATTCTTGGTTCTAGTTCTGGAAGAGAGAATTCACAATGAGGGCAGGCAAATTGTTCTGAGAAGACTAATTCTTTTTCTTCTTCTCCTAATATTTGAACTACTACTTTACCATTCGCTAGTTTAGTTGATTGTTCGATAGCTTCAAATAATCTAGAACGAGAATCTTCTTTTAAAACAATTCTGTCTATTACGACATCAATTTTATCTTTCTTATTTTTTTCTAGATCTATATCTTCACTTAAGTCAAGCATTTCACCATTTACTCTTACTCTGATATAGCCTTCTTTTCTTAATTTTTCTAATAAGTCTTTATGAGTACCTTTTTCGCCATGTACTACAGGGGACAATATTATAAGTTTTGTA
>CACZGA010000009.1 GCA_902780585.1 uncultured Erysipelotrichaceae bacterium
GAAATAAATGGAAGATGGTATCATATTGATTTAACTTGGGATGATCCTGTAGCAAGTGATGGAAGAAATTATTTAGATCATAGTTATTTCTTAATAAACACTCAACAATTACTAGCAATAGAAGGTACGCAACATAATTTTATGGTTGATCATTATTTAGAATTAAAAGGAGCTTAGTTAAGCTCCTTTATTGTGTCTTCTACTTCTTTTATTGTTTTTGAAAAGTCATTAAAATCTACTTCTATCCATTTAGTATTAAATTGATGATTAAAGAAAGTATATTGTCTTTTAGCAAAATGTCTAGAGTCAATTTTTATTTCTGATATTACTTCTTCTAATGATTTATTATTAAATAAATAATCTCTAAACTCTTTATAACCAATACCGGTATTTAATATTCTAGAATCATTATATTTATCTTTAAGAGATGTTACTTCTTCTAACAAACCATTTTCTAGCATTTTATCTACCCTATTATTAATTCTTTGATATAGTATTTCTCTTGGAGCAGTTAAACCAATTACTATAATAGGATACAAGCATTCATCTTTTAGATTAGTTATTTTTTCATCATTTTCTACTTTATTTAGTAGTCTTACTAATCTTTTTCTATTTTGAACTTCAGGTAATATACCAGAATAATTCTTTTTTATTTTTTCTAAGATATCTTCATTTGATAAATCATTATATTCATTGTAAGTAGTACCTTCAGTAAATTGGTAATTGTAAAGAGCGGCTTTTATATATAGACCTGTTCCCCCTACTATTATTACTCTTTTACCGCGAGAAGTTATTTCTTCTATTTTAGCACGACAGTCTTTCTGGTATTCAAATACAGTATATGATTCTTCTACATCTTTAATGTCTAATAGATGGTGAGGTATTCCTTCTTGTTCTTCTATAGAAGGCTTGGCACTACCAATATCTAATCCTTTATAGATAGCAACACTATCACCATTAATTATTTCAGCATTTAGTTTTTTAGCCAATTCAATACTAAGTTTAGTTTTCCCAACACCAGTAGGTCCTACTATGACAATAATATCTTGCATATTATCCTCCTAATCTAATTGTCTTTTAAATAATTTTTCTAATTCGTACTTAGTATAAGTAATAATAGTTGGTCTACCATGAGGACAAGTAAATGGATTATCACAATAACGAATATTTTCTAGTATCCATTCTTCTTCCTCAGGAGAAATATACGTATTAGCCATTACACTCATTCTACATGCCGTAGTTGCGGCCATACGCCAGATAAATTGATCAAAATCAAATGAGCCTTTTTCAATAACTAAATCAATTATCTTACGAATAATATCTTCACTTCTATCAGTAGGAATCCAAGATGGGAAAGTTCTAATAATAATAGTATTTTCACCAAAGTCTTCTATTTCGAAGCCATAATCTTCTAAATACTTTAATCTATCTTCAGCTAAGATATATTCATCTTTTCTTAGTTCTATTTTTATAGGTACTAATAGATCTACAGGGATTGGTTTTTCTTTCATTTGTTTTAATATTTTTTCATAATTAATTCTTTCAGCTGCGGCATGTTGATCTATTAAGTACATACCATCTTCATTTTCCGCAACAATATAAGTTAATAAGACAACTCCTCGAGGAATCATTTTCTTAATTCTCGCAACTTTTTTATCTTCTTCTACTTCAAATGGTAATTCTTCTATTAATTTTTGTTCTTCTTCTTTTTTCTCTTCTTGGACTTCAAAGTCTAATTTTATTTCTTCGTATTTTTTTTCTTGCTCTACTGGTTTTTTTTCTTTTTTATCAGTAGTTATTTGTCTTCTTACTTCACTTACTGAATAGCTATCTCTGACACTTACTTCAGGAATTAGTGTTAGTTCTTCTAATTTTTCTGTAAAACTTTTTATTATTAAGTCTTTTAAAGTATCCATCTTAGAAAACTTAATATCCATTTTAGTAGGATGGATATTAATATCTACTAAGATAGGGTCTACATCAATATTTAAAATAATTACAGGATAACGATCTTTATGAATATAAGTGTGGTAACAATCTACAATACATTTATTTAATTCATTATTTTTTATTACTCTACCATTTACTAAAGTAGTAATAGAGTTTCTATTACCTTTAGTTACTTCAGGATATGATATATAACCATGAATATAGTAATCATCATTTTCTGCCTCGACTGGAATCATTTTCTTAGTAATATCTACTCCATATATTTCATAGATTACTTTTAATAAATCTCCATTACCGTCTGTTTGTAGTAGGACTTTATCATTATTAATTAGAGTAAATTTAATATTTGGATAAGATAAAGCCATTTTATTAATATACTCTACAATATGAGCTAATTCTACATATAAATTTTTTAAATATTTTAAACGTACTGGAGTATTATAAAATAAATCTTGTACTGTAATTGTTGTA
This sequence comes from uncultured Erysipelotrichaceae bacterium, assembly GCA_902780585.1. Lineage (GTDB taxonomy): Bacteria > Bacillota_I > Bacilli_A > RF39 > UBA660 > UBA3789. Next base: position 2,422 of record CACZGA010000009.1, read on the forward strand.
CCTTTTTGAAGATCTGATCTTTCTACTTTTAAATCATGACCACCTGAAATAGTTATTAAAGTACCGGTATCACCATTACTTGTTTTTAAAGTAACATTAGATACACTGGCAATTGAAGGAAGAGCTTCTCCACGGAATCCTAATGATTCTATATAGAATAAATCATCTAATTTAGTTAATTTAGAAGTAGCGTGTCTTTGAAAAGCCATAACAGCATCTTCTTCATCCATACCAATACCGTTATCAGTTACTTTTATTTCTTTTACACCGGAGTCAATTAATTCTATTTTTATTTCTGTACTTTCTGCATCAATTGAATTCTCAACTAACTCTTTAACAACATTCATAGTCTTTTCAACAACTTCACCAGCAGCAATTTTATTAGCTAAGACTTCATCCATTACTTTTATTTTGCTCATTACATCACCCACTTCTAACATTAATAATATAACATAAAACAAAAAGAAATGAAATGAATCATTTCTTAATATTTAGCGGCATAATTTGCTTCTGCGAAAGGAATAATAATATTGCTAGTTTTATGTACAATGTAAAACGATAGCAAGCCAACAAGTAATATGATTATCATACCTATTTTTATATTTCTAATCTTTTTAATACTCGCAACTATATAGGTTACTATGGGTATAATATAAATACTTAGAATAGTTCTAGCCATAAACCTAGGAAATATAAAATAATCGATAGGACAATCATAAGTTTCATTAATAATATTTACACAGTCTTTTAGTTTATATGCAATAACAAAGGAGATAATCATAAGTGTTCCATAAATTAATAGTATTGTTAATAAATTGAATTTTTGGTTCATTGCTTGAATAGTAGCATAAAGCGTATATAACACTACACCAATTACAACAAATAAAGGTCCTAATACTGTAATAGGAATAAATGCTATGATTGGGCCTAATATTGTTAAAGCTAATATCCATATATCTTTTGCTTCTATTTTTTTATCTTTTTCCTTTGCCATATTATCACTCCTTTATCTCTGTTCCACCCCATTCTACTATTGTATAGCCTTCTCTACTTACTGGGGTTAGATTTTGTTCTTTTATTTTTAATTTTTTAGTTAATGGTTTATATTCCATCATTACTCTTATTAAGGTATCTGGTTTTGGATTAATAATTAATTCCATATTAGAATCAATTTCTTCTTTGGTCATAAATCTAATGTAATTGTATTTATTCTTCTCTAATTTAGGTAACCAATACATTATAAATTCGTTAGATTCTTTATAATTTAGACCTAATAATTCTAGTTTTTCTTCTAAGAAGTTAGCAGTATCTTCTCCTTTTACTATAAAGCCATCTTCTTTTATTTTGTTATCTTTTCCTTGACCTTCCCAGTATAGAGCATAATATTTCTTATTATTTTGATCTATTAATGTTCCATCGGTTAGAGCTTTTACTTGCCAACCATTATTATATTTAGGGTAAGATACTGTTAGTTTTGCAGGATCAGATACCTTTATTTCTACATTTATGTCTTCTTTTGGATAGATATAAATAATTGGTTTGTCCCATGATATCCGTTCTGATTCCTTTTTTTCATAAATTGCAACTCCTGTCATCATTAATAATTCATGGGCTATGGCAATATAGATAAGTATCATACTTTTTTTATCTTTAGCAAAATAAAGTAAAATATATGGCAAAAGTGTTAGAGTAATTAAAACGCATCCTATAATTATGGATGTAATGTCACGTTCTAATAAGGCAAATGAAATACTATTCATACACATCATTATAGCAAATGGTGTATATAGGGCAGTAATAGTTATTACTAGGTATTTAATTATACTCTTCTTTTTTGATTGATTATTATTCATTTTTTTCAATCTCCAATCTTTTAATTAATACTTATCATTTATTTTATATTATCATAAAAAGAAGTTAAGCAAATAAAAAAATCCAAATTAATTGGACCTTTACACTTCTTTTAAATACTCTTTTAACTTAGTTGCGACATCATTTCCTACTATTTCACTTAAGTCTTCTAAAGAAGCTTCTTTTATTTTCTTTAGAGAACCATATTTTTTTAATAGTTCTTTTTTTCTTACTTCCCCTATTCCTGGTATTAATTCTAGGGTACTTGATAGAGCTCCTTTAGCTTTAATGTTTCTATGATAAGAAATGGCATATCTATGTACTTCTTCTTGAATTCTAGTTAAGAATAAAAATAATTTTGAATCTTTACTTACATTTAATAATTCATAATTTTCATTCATAATATGACTTGTTTTATGATGATTATCTTTGACTAAACCTATTACTGGGATTTTTAGGTTTAAGGATTCCAATATTTCTTTGCAAGCATTTATTTGAGTTTTGCCACCATCCATTACAATTAAATCCGGGGTATATGATTCTTCCATAATAGTTTTAAAATATCTTCTATATATTACTTCTTTCATGGCAGATATATCATCTTTTACTTCACTAGATATTTTATATTTACGATATAGGTCTTTATTAGGTAAAAAGTCATCAAAAACTACCATTCCACCTACATAGAAAGTACCAAATAAGTGAGAGTTATCAAATGATTCCATTCTACTTAGTTTTTTTAAACCTAATAGTTTTTTTAATTCTTCTAAGGCTTTTGTTCTTTCTTCATCATCATGCTTTAGAGTCTCTTCTTGTAATTCTAATTGTTCTTTAGCATTTTCTAAAGCTAAATCTAATAGACTTTTTAATTTACCTTTTTGTGGTGTTGTTACTTTAACATTAAAATAATCTTGAAGTAATTCTTTATTCATTTCATTTGGTACTAATAATTCATGGGGTGGAAGAGTTTTTTCATAAAACTTTATTAAGTACTCTTCTACTTCACTAGTGATATCTCCTAAAGAAGGAATTATCTCATTATGTCTACCAAATAGTAAACCATCTCTTATAAAGAATAATTCAATACTGGTAAAATTATTATTAGTATAATAGTTTACTAAATCAAAATTATAATTCTTATTTAAATCTATTTTTTGTTTTCTTAGAGTAGTTTCTATATCTTCTAACATAGTTTTTAATTCTAGGGCTTTTTCATAATTCATATTAAGAGATGCTTTAGTCATTTCAGTAGTTATTTTTTCAGTAATAATAGTAGAATCTCCCTTTAAGAATGAAATAATTTCTTTTTTCATTTCTTCTATTTTGTCTTCTGAAATATTCTTCTCACAATAACCTAAACATTCATGAATATGATAGTATAAACATAATTCTTTTTTTAATTTGTCACATTTTCTTAAAGGATATATCCTGTTAATCATGTTAACTGTTTTTCTGGCGGCATATACATTTGGATATGGACCATATAAATGATTTTTATTCTTTTTTCTTTTGACATTTCTAACTACTTTTACCATAGGATATTTATCATTGGTTAGTTCTATATAGGGATAGGATTTATCATCTCTTAATAAAATATTATACTTTGGATCATACTTTTTTATTAAAGTAATTTCTAGGATTAGGCTTTCTAACTCTGATGAAGTTACAATATATTCAAAATCGTCTATTTCATCTACTAATAGTTTTGTTTTACCAGTTAAGGTTCTAGTAAAATAACTTCTTAATCTTCTTTGAAGGTTTTTAGCTTTACCTACATAGATGATAATACCATCTTTATTTTTCATTTGATAACTACCAGGTTTAGTAGGCACTAAACTAAGCTTTTCTTTAAAGTCTTTCATCCTATCACCTTCTTTAGTATAACATAATTTAATAAAATTTATTAATTTTACCTATACCATATTAGAGCTTTAGATAATTTTTTTACTTGTGTTTTAGTTGCGGGATCTCTTCGTTCACCAATAGTACATAATTCTAATTCTTTAAAGGTTTGATATTTATTATTTTTTTTATATAAATTTTCTAGCATTCTCTGATATGGATACCATAAAAATAGTATTTCTGGTGCTGAAAAACCACTTCCATTTTTACATGAGAACAATAACGCTGATGATGGCCTAAGTTCAGGAGGCAACATACAGCCCTTTTCTTCATCTAATAGTACACATCTTGGATCATCCAGTTGTTTTTGAATGTTATTATGACCAACTATTCTATTCTTCTCATCACGTCTACTTGGGCGTATACTGTATAAACCTTCGATATTTGTAATCGCAACGGCACCACTGTCCAATATAGCTTGTAGGTACATTGGATTATTCAAGTTCAAAAAATCCCAAGGCATAAAACCACATGGGCTGTCTTTACAACAGGGCACCTTACGATCACAATGTGAACATCCAGATACTAAAAAGTCATCATACGAAGTTACGTTACCCATATTTGGAAGTCCTGCGGCTGCTCTTTGAGCATTATAATACTGCAAGTATTTAAATTTACGTTCGGCATAAATCTGAAATAAGCTTTCATATTTAAGATCTTTTGACATTGTATTTCCCCTCTTTCATAAATCGTGGTATATTATAACACAATTTTATTATATAGTAAAGGAATATTTATGCCTGTGTTATAATATAGATATTTCTACAAAGTGTAGAGATAATACTTGTGTTTTGTGTGCTACACTTTTTTTGAGGTGATTAGATGAATATTGGGAAAAGAATTTGTAAATTAAGAAAGGATAAGAAAATGACCCAACAAGAATTGGCTGATAGATTGTTTGTTACTGATAAGACTATATCTAGTTGGGAGTCTGGGCGTACTGAACCTAGTTTAGATTTAATTATTAAACTATCTGAAATATTAGATTGTGATGTTGGTTACTTGGTATATGGTAATAATCCTAAGAGTGATGTTGAAACAGAAATTAAATTTAAATTAGATGAGGCTGAATATAAACGAATAATTCGTTTTATGACTAAAAATGCTTCTTTTATAAATGAAAGTAGACAAGTAGATACTTATTATCAACCTACTCATCGATCTTTCTTAGAAGGAGAAGTTATTAATGAATGGATTAGGATTGGGGAAAGAGGGCAGAAGAAGATTCTTAACTATAAGAATTGGCATGATAATATGTATTGTGATGAATGGGAAGTAGAGATTGATAATAGTGAAAATTTAGATAAAATATTTAAAGTACTTGGCTTAGAGATTATTGCGGTTGTTGATAAAGTAAGAAAAAAATATATGTATTTAGATAAATATGAAATATCTTTAGATTTTGTTAAAGAATTAGGTTATTTTATAGAGATTGAAGTAAAAAAATATGATAAAGATCCTATTGGAGAATATGGAGATTTAATAAAACTGGCTAAAGAGTTAAATTTAAATCTAAATAATATTGATAAAAGAGGTTATCCTTATCATTTGATTTTTAATAATAAAAATCCACACTCTTGTTAGTGTGGATCTTATTTATATTTTTTATTATTCATTTTTTGTTAAATTTATATCTATTATTTTATTGTTTTTGTGAAGAGTAACTAAAAGGTTATCTACATAGATTAATATTGCTCCTAAAATAGCTTCAATAACAATTAGAATTATAAAAGTTTTTATTGAATCAGTTTTATCTTTGATTAAAGTTACAAATAGGCCTACTACGGTTATAAAGACAAAGGAATAGATTAAATGACCAATATTGCCAATCGTAATCACTATTTTATTTTCTGTTTTGATATCGGTGATTTGCTCTTTTATTCTTTTAAATGTAGATATTGTTTTTAAGAGAGTTATTGCTACACCTATTAAGCAAAACAAACATATTGTAAAACTATCTGGACTATTTGATAAAATAACTTTGATACTTGCCCAGGTAAAGAAAACAAATAATAAGCCTTGAACAATAAAAGCTAATATTTCATTAATTAAATTATTTCCTCTTAAAGTATTCATTTCATTATTCATAATCTCACCTACTATAATTATTCTATTATATTTTATCTTTTTATTCAATTAGTGATCATATAAATTAAAAAAAGAAATATCTATTGGTATTTCTTTTTATTATTTCTGTAAAGTATAGTATCGTACATCTACTGATTGTAGGAATACGGGTTTTATGGCACGTTCAAATACTTCTAATATTAGGTCCTTCATAAATTTGCTTTTTTCCATGGCAGCTCTACCTAATTTACATTTGGCCTCTCCCGGTTTACCTGATAGGCCAGCTGCTAATAATTCATTAATAATTTTTTGGTCATCTGTCTCTTTTATAACTGGTAATAACAGTTCAATTCCTTGAAGTTTCATTAATTTCTTATATTCAGTAAGTATTTCTTCCTGTTCTACCATAAATAATTGGCTTTCTCGAGCACCTTCAGCAATATATTTATAGCCATATGTTCTGGCTAATTTTATAGTTTCTATATACATGGCAGTGCGACAGCATAAACATCTTAATTCCGAAAATAATGTACCATGTTCTAAATATTCATCTGGGGCAAAACCACATGCATCACACAGTTTTTTAAAAGTATCTTTTATGTCAACACATTGAAAAATAATTGGGAATCCATACTCTTCGGCCTTACTATTATCGGGAAATATTTTTTTGATAATTATATCATCCAAATTACCATTAGGGTATATTTTGCGTTCATACTCTCTATTAAAGTTATGTGAACCGTAAATGAATGGCCAATCTGCATCAATCATTTCTCCATTATCAAAATGTATAAAGCAAACGTTGTAACCTTCATTATGTAGGCGCACAGCGGATAACATACTATCCCTACCGCCAGAATATAAAAGTAATACAGTTTCTTTTGGTTTCGTACAGTATTTTTCTACTACCTCACTAGTTAATAAAGAATGAGTATCTCTATATATAATTGGAGAATTATCTGATAATTGGTGAACTAGTAAATTTTGATTAGAAAGTCTATTTTGTAATTCATAATAATCACAACACATTAAATCTCCTGGGCTTCTATTAACACTTGCTTGAAACTCTTTTTTAGAGACTAGATCCATAGCATTCAAAGGCGCAAACAAATCATAAAAATATGTATTATCTTCTATTTTAATTAATGGTTGTTTTTTTAAAAAAGTTAAAAATGCATCTCTCTTTTTAGAATCAACCGGTAATATAGCATTGTTATGTTTATCCAAATTCCCATTACATAATAGCATTAGGAATAAATAAATACTCTCCTCATTACTACTACAGTAATTGTAATTTGGAATAGTAATATAATCTATTTTAGCTCCGTAATCTTGGACAACATAAAAATTGCCTAATTTTAAAAGCAACTTTGCATTCGCCATTTAGAATTCCCCCTGATTTTTAAAAAAGAAATATCTATTGATATTTCTCCATGGCTTTCATCATTTGATTTATTTGTTTTTGATTAGGTTTTCTACCCATTTGCATCATTAATGCTTTAATCATATCTTCATTAATTGGTGGATTTTGCTTTAGATATTTTTTCATGAAATAACGAGCTAGGAAGAAACCTATAGCAGCACCAATTAAAATACCTACTACTAATAATAATATATCATGTAACATAAACTCATCTCCTTGTATTTATTTTAACGAATTATAGTAAAATGTGCAAGGAGTTTTCTAAAAAGAAGAAATCCGTTTAATAAATACTTTTTTTATTTATAATATGTTTAATTTATATATAAATTTATTTTATTATCTTTATAAGAATTATATATCTTGTTCCATATTTCACTTTCTACATATCTAGCTTTTTTGGGATGCATTAGGTATCGTACAGTTAATTCTATATAGTTATCTACAATTCTAGTATAGATTATGGGATCTAATTTATTATAATAAATTCTATTTGTTGAGTTTATATAATTAATTTGATTTTCCATTTTATGAGGAATATTCTTAATTATTTCATTATTATTAATTATCTTATAGATTTCATTTTTATTTTTTTGTAAATCACTTTGTAAATCAATTTTTATAACTATTTCATCCCATATATATTTAAAACCTTTGTTAATGTTTTTTATAGGTTTTGTTAGTACGATTGATGAAGGAAAGGTTACAATAATCCCAGTTGATTGACCATGTGTTTCATTTGTTGATACTTCTACTACTTCAAATGATAATGCAAAAATATTGGTAACATCCCCTTTTATACCATCTATTTCTATTCTATCTTCTACTTTAAATGGTTTCTTTATATTAATATAAATACCACAAAAAAAGTTTAAAATTAATTCTCTTAATGAAATAGTTATTGCTGCTGAAATAACACTTATTAAAGTCATTAAATTTTTTATAAAATTATTCCATATTATTATAAAAGATAAACATTCTAAAATATTTAATAATATTTGTAATGTATGATTTATTATATATTCCTTTCTTCCTTCCATTTTTTTATATACTATATGATGTATTGCTTTCTTTAATAAATAATAAACTATAAATATAATTGCAGATTCAATTAAGATTGATAATAAATTATAATTTGTTGTATTAATAATACTTATTTTTTGTAAAATTTCATTCATTTTTTGCATATATTTTCACCCCGCGAAAGATGATTATATCATATATTATTCTTTTTGATTAATAATTAATTCTTGATTTACACATTTTTACACTTTAATCAAAACAAAAAACAGTATAGAACTTCTATACTGTTTATCTTCTTTTCTTTTTCTTATATTTTTTTGTATATCATCATAATTTATATAGTTTTCTGTTTCTTTCTATTTTAGTAATTGTTCTATTCTTTCTTCTAATGAGTCTACATCAAAACCATATTTTTTATAGACATCTTCTTTTTTACCACTAGCACCAAATTCATCTAGGGTAATTAGGTATTTACTGTTATATATTAATTTATTCCATGAGAATGAGGATGAAGCTTCTACAACTATCTTTCTTACTTCTACTGGTAATAAATCTTCTATATATTCATCACTTTGATTTAGAAATCTTCCTAAGTTTGGAACAGATACTACTCTGGTTTCTATACCTTTAGTTTTTAATCTTTTAGCAACTTCTAATACTTGGTGTAGTTCTTCACCAGAAGACATAATGATACCCATTGGTTTTTTCATAGTATCTAGGGCAATATAAGCACCTTTTTCTACTTCATTAGCTTTTGTTTCTTCCAGTATTGGAACACTATTTCTACCAAGTACTATAGCACTAGGTCCACTACTTTTTTCAAATATAGCTTTATATGAACCTATTACTTCATTAGCATCAGCTGGACGGAATACATCTAGATTAGGTAGTGAACGAAGTGATAATAATTGTTCTACCGGCTGATGGGTTGGTCCATCTTCTCCGACACTTATTGAATCATGTGAGAAGATAAATATATTTGGTAAATTCATTAAAGATGTTAATCTCATAGCAGGTTTTAAATAATCACTAAATACTAAGAATGTAGAAGCATATGGTCTAAAACCACAAAGCGCTAAACCATTAGTGATTGCGCCCATAGCGTGTTCTCTTACACCATAGAAAATATTTTTACCTAAATAATTATCTGCTTGAAAATCTCCACCTTCTTTTATATATGTTCTGTTTGCGGAGAACAAATCGGCTGCGCCTCCTAATAAATATGGAGAATCTTTTACTACAGCATTTAATATTTTAGAAGAAGTATCTCTAGTAGACTCTATTTTATTTTCAGGAGCATCATAGTATAAATCTTTTATTTCTATTTTTTTATCTGATCCTCTAAAGTATGAAATTTCTTTTTTTACTTCTTCAGATTCATTTAGTAGTTTTGTTTCCCATTCATTATTTAAGTTTTCACATCTTTGATTTATTAGATATTGGAATTCGTCCATTAAATTTTGACTAATGGCGAAGGGGATGTTTCTGATACCCATTTTTTCTTTCATTTGAGTTACATCTTCTTCTGTTGGGACAGAGCCATGTATTTTATTAGTTCCTTCAAGAAGAGAATATTTTCCGATTACGGTTTGGACTTCAATTATAGTTGGTTTATCAGTAAATGTTTTAGCTTCTTCAATTGCTTTATTAATTAACTCATAATTATTACCATCATCTACTCTCATTACGTTCCAACCCGCAGATAAAAATCTCATTGAAATATTATCATTGAAGGTTTGACTAGTACTACCATCTAAACAAATATTATTAGAATCATATAATACTATTAATTTATTTAATTTTAATGTACCAGCAAGAGAGGCTGCTTCATAAGAAATACCTTCCATTAAGTCGCCATCTCCACATAATACATAAGTATTAAAATCTATTAAATTAGGATATTTTGTTCTTAATCTAGCCTCAGCCATAGCAATACCAACGGCAGTTGCGAAACCTTGGCCTAAAGGGCCTGTTGAACATTCAACACCTGGGGTTACACCATATTCTGGATGTCCAGGAGTCTTTGAATCAATCTGTCTAAATTGTTTTAAATCATCTAGTGACAAATCATAGCCCGCTAAATATAATGTTGAATACAACAAAGCAGAGCCGTGCCCTCCAGACATAATAAATCTATCTCTATTAAAATAGTTTGGATTTTTAGGATCTATTCTTAAATGATGAGCATATAATGTATAAATAATTGGAGCGGCACCCAAGACGATTCCAGGATGTCCACTTTGAGCTTCATATATCATATCAATTCCTAAACTACGAATTTGATTTATAATTTTTTCTTGGTTAATTTCGGATATATCTGTTATTTGATTTATCATATCCATTCCTCCCATCAGTTTTATTATAGCATACTAATCTTTGCCACGATATTTAATTTTTTTATAGCATTCCATAATCATAATAATTATACAACCCATTGCAATTTCAGCTAGTAAAGCCGGAAGTGGAATGTGTTGAGTCTTTAATAAAGTACTTAAATTAGGTATTTCTATAACTGCAATTCCCAATAAAACTGAGCCTATTATACTTAATAAGAAAATATAATTTGATTTAAGAGAAGTACTTGTAATGCTTTTCTTCTCACTACGACAATTAAAGGCATGTAAATTCTGAATTATAATCATTAAGGCCATTATATAACCTCTAGCTAGAGTTAATTCCATATTTAATATATTTACTAAGAAATACCATAATAAGAATACTAATATACCTATGCTTATACCAGCAATTAGTATCTCCTCAATTAATGTTCTATTAAACAAGCTTTCTTCGGGATCTCTAGGTGGTTCTTTCATAATATCATCTTCGGTCTTTTCAAAAGAAAGCGCTATATCTTGTAAGCCATCTGTTACAACATTTAGCCATAGTAACTGAATAGCAACTAATGGCATTGGCATATTAGCTAATACTGATAATGTAAAGAATAAAACTTCTGCTAAACCGCATGATAATAAGAAATATGTTATCTTTCTAATATTAGCATATGCTACTCTACCTTCTTGGATGCCACTGACAATTGATTTAAAATTATCATCTAGAACTACCATTTTAGAAGCTTCTTTAGCTATATCTGTTCCACTACCCATTGCAATTCCAATATTAGCAGTTTTTAAAGCTGGGGCATCATTTACACCATCCCCTGTAACGGCTACAAATTCTTTTTGTCTTTTTAGAGATTCAACAATTCTTAATTTTTGAAGAGGTGTAACTCTAGAAAATACTTTTTTAGTTTTAACAAATCTATCAAAAGCATCTGCACCTTTTTTGTAATATTCCTCTACCTCATCACCTGTTGTTGTTTCAGTAAAATGATTTGCTAGTTGTAAATCCTTAGATATTTTATAGGCTGTTAGAGGGTGATCTCCTGTAATCATAATTACTTTAATACCGGCAGCAGTACATTTTTTAATTGATGCAATAGCTTCTTTACGGATAGGATCAATAAAGCCTACTAATCCCATAAAGGTCAAATCTTTTATACTCTTTTCATTATAATTATCTTGTTTATTTATTTTACCAGTTGCTACAGCAATTACTCGGTAACCATCTTTTGATAATTCCTCGTTTTGTAATTCTATTCTTTTAGGATCAAATGATTTAGATAAATTCATTTTATTACAATATTTTAAGACTACTTCTAGGGAGCCTTTCATAGTACAGTACATTTCATCACCTTGTTTATAGAAGGCTGCAGAATATTTATTAATTGATTCATAAGGAATAGTTTCTACTATTTCAATATCATCTATTTTTGTCTTTAGCTTTTCACCTAATACTAAGAAAGCTATATCAATGGAGTCCCCAATTCGCTCCTTTTTAGATATTTTAGCTTCATTATTAATTACGCCTAGTTTTATTATATCTTTTACATTTTCTAGATTTGTTCCTATAACTTCCCCTTCAGGTGAGTAACCTGTTCCTGTTATCATATATTCTGAATTGTTTGGTAAAACAATTTTTTTTGCAGTTTGTTCGTTAACAGTTAATGTTCCTGTTTTATCACTAGCAATTATTGTACAACTACCAAGAGATTCTACAGAATTAAGTTTCTTGGTAATAACTTTCTTTTTTGCCATCTTATTAGAGGCTATTGTTAAGGCCATTGTCATAGCAAGTGGTAATCCTTCTGGCATAGCTGATACAGTTAAAGCAATAACTGATACTAATACTTCAGGGGCTTCAACACCTTTTATAAATAATAGACCAGCAAGGACAATTCCAAAGGCAATGATTGCTAAAGATATTTGTTTTGAGAAACGATCTATTCTAATTGTTAAAGGGGACTTTTCATCTTTAGTATTATGCATTGTTGTGGCTATTTTACCTACTTCAGTTTCAGTTCCAACGCGAATTACTACAGCTTCGGCTCTGCCGGTTGCAACTGTTGTTCCTGCAAAAAGAATATTACTTTGAGAAGTTATAGCACATTCTTTATTAGGTAATGCTTTTTTGTTTTTTTCTACAGGAAGACTTTCACCAGTTAAAATTGATTCATCTACAGTAAAGTTATGAGAATCTATGATACGTAAATCAGCAGGTATTTTATCTCCTGATTCTAGGAATATATAATCTCCTACTGTTATTTCCCTTGAATCAATTATTATTTCTTCGTTTTCACGATTAACTTTGGTTTTTTCAGCAATTAATTTTTCTAAAGCTTCCATAGTAGAATTGGCTTTATTTTCTTCATATGTTCCAATTATTAAATCAATTAAAACAATTAGTATTATTACTATTGCATCTACTATTTCACCAATAAATAAAGAGGCAACAACAGCAACTAGTAGTAATAAAACTATGGGGTCTAGTAACTCTTCATACATTATTTTTAAGATACTAGGTTTTTCTTTTTTAGGGAGTTCGTTTTTACCATATTTTTCTTGTCTTTTTAAAACTTCTCTTTTAGATAAACCTTCTTGAGAGGTTTGAAATCTATGGAATATTTCTTCTATAGCCATGGCATAATATCTATCATTTTTCATATTTTCCCCTACCTTTACTCTATTTAATTATAGCATATATTAAAAAAAACTTAAAAAGAATGTTTTCTTTTTAAGTCATTTTTAACTATTAAAATTAGTTTGGTATGTTTTATTATCTACTACTATGGTACCGGCTGAAATAGTTGTTTGTTGATCGGTTATTGTTCCAGAAATAGCACTTGTTTTTCCGGCAATTGTACCATCATAGAAGTTAAATGTACCAGTTGTTATAACACCATATTTTTCTCCTCTTATCATAGGAGTTTGGTTATTTACATTGCCATCTTTTGTACCAATTGTTAAAATTCCTTCATTTGATATAGCATGTTGTTTAGTTCCTATAATCGTGCCACCTAAAATATTTACTACACCATTTGGTAATATTTGGACTGTTCCTCTTTCCATTGTTGTATCACCATTTGTTGGAGCACCATCAGTTTTAGAGCTTAGATAAGCACCATCTAATATTTGGGCCGTACCACCCAAAACATAAAGGGTTTGTTTGTTTCCCGTTGAAATAACATTTGCACTTATGGAAATATTCCCAGCATTATTATTGATAGTTGCTGATTCACCACTAGAAGACAAAGTTCCATTGGATATTGATATATTACCACTATTTTCAATAATAGCTTTTTTGCCGTCGTAGTTAATAGTTTTTCCATTTAAGTCTAAAATTATATCTTTGTTTTCGTCTATAACTATATTGTCATAGTGGTCTTTTTCCACTACTATTGTCGTTTGAATATTATCAGGGCAATGCGCTATAGCTGCGCTAACTGTATCGTAATATGTAGTTCCAATTCTTACAACATTGGTAATCTTAGTCCAATGAGCGTAGAAAGTAACATCACTATTTATAATAGTATTTTCATTTACTTGCTGCCCACCATTCTTTTCAGTAAACCAGCCAGCAAAAGTGTAATTATGTCTATTTGGTATTGGTAACTCTCCAGCTGGACTACCTGCTACTAATGATCTTCTTGGCTCACTAACTGTTCCGCCATTAGCATCAAAATTTATATTTGCTCCAGGAACTAGTTGAGCTACACTATAGTTTTGATTATCTATTACTTCGGTTGTTAATTGTACAGCATAGTTAGATTCCGTATCTATAACTTTTGTATTATCGTTGATTCCTCTTGTTTTACCTTTAGCTTTGCCATCATAAAAACTATAATTTGATGTACTCTCTATACCATATTTATTTCCTGTAAGTATTGGACTATTGTTATTATATGTACCATCTTTTGTACCTACAATTAAATTTCCAGCGTTTATGCAAGCTGAACTACCTTCTGACTCTATTGTTCCACTAAGTACTGTTACAGTTCCTCCGCTAAGGTTTTGTAAAGCTGCCCTTTGCGTTGTTGTAGTATGTAGATAACTATTACCAGATATAGTTGTTTTACCTTTATTATTATATACAGCTTGTCTGCCACCGGTTACATTAACTGTTACTGAATTTAGATATAAAATTCCAGTAGATTCAACGTTGATAGCTCCATTGGTTTCAGCATCACTTTGAACACTTCCGTTATTTAGAGTAAGCTTTCCATAATTTTTGATTACGTTATCATTGCCATTATTACTTATTGTATTATTATTCATATTTAAAACGATATTTTGATGATTTGTTATTGTTAGTACTTCGGTAGTATTATTTAATAATTCTATTGTGGTTTCAGTATCATTAGTTGGTACATCATTAATAGCAGCACTTAATGTATCATAATAAGTAGAGCCGATTCTAGCAACTTTTGGTTCTAAGTTAAATTCAAAATTAATATATGAATTTAGTGTAGTATTCGTAATAGTTGATAAATTATCTTTATATTTAAAAGTAATTGTAAATTCTTTTTCTTCTTGAGGATTTAAAGTATCTCCTGTTGTTATTCCATTAACAATAAATTCAATATCTTGATTATCATAACCTAATTCTGTTGAATAAACTTCTTCATTATAAATAGCTGATATAGTACTAAGATTTTTTACTTTTATTTTATAAGTAATAGTTGATGCTAAATCATTTCCTAATACAATACTACTATTCATTAAAGTAAGATATGAATCATGAATTGTAGAATCATTAGGATCAGCTAGATTACTTGATAAATAAGTTATTTCTGTAATTATAACTTTATCTTCGGGTGTTGCTGTTGCATCACCACTTAAAGCTAGATTAATATCTGTTGTTTGAGAATAGCCTATTCCTAAAATCATTGTCATAAAAAGAAGTGTAATGATATATAAATATTTATTTTTAATTGTTTTTAATTTACTAAAAATATTCTTTTTCATTTACACTCCTCCTTCGATCCTTATTCTATATATAATTTTATCATATTTTTATTGTTTTTTCATATTACCATTTTAATTATTGAGTAAAATTTTATGTACGTTATTGTCTATTTTAATTAAATCTTGTTTGATTTTTATAATCAATTTTTTATTATCTAATAAAAAAAAATAAAAAGTCTTTGAACGTGAAGTTCAAGACTTTTTTTCTCTTCTTTGATTATACTGCTGTATAACCACCATCTACTGGTAGTATTACTCCTGTTACATAACTTGCTTCAGGGCTAGCTAAGAAGATAGCAGCAGCATTTAGTTCACCTTCTTTGCCATATCTTTTCATTGGAACATGGCTATTAGCAAAGGCTTGGAATTGTTCTGTATCTAATACTGCAGTTGTTAATTCTGTATAGAAATATCCTGGACAAATACAGTTTACTGTTATTCCTAATGGTGCTAATTCTGCAGCGGCTGCACGTGTAAAGTTTACAACTGCTCCTTTAGATGAATGGTAAGCGATAGTAGGAATTTCAGAGTTACCTACCATACCATACATAGATGCTATATTAATAACTCTTCCATAGTTATTCTTTTTCATAATATTTCCAAATGCTCTAGTCATTTTGAAAACGCTTGTTTCATCTGTAGCAATGGTAAAATCCCATTCCTCATCATTCATGTCTAGTACACCTTTATCTTTAGATGAACCGGCACAGTTTACTAAGATATCTACTTTACCAAATACTTCTTCAGCTTTTTTAGCGGCTGCGTCAATATCTTCTGTACTTGTTACATCACATTTTACTGGTAAAACTCTTACTCCTTCTGCTTCTAATTCTTTTTTTAATTCTTCTAGACGTTCTACTCTTCTAGCTAGAATTACTAAATCAGCTCCTTGTTTAGCAAAGCCTCTGGCCATTTGCATTCCTAAGCCAGATGATGCTCCTGTTATTACAGCTACTTGATTTTTTAAATTAAACATATACCCTCCTAATCATGACTCTATCATGTTATATATATTGTACCATATATTTAATTATTTTTACTTTTTAAATTAAAATTAGACTAAATTAGACAATTTTGTAAAATAACAAGCTATCGTAATGCCTTCTCATTGATATTTTCCGCTATCTGTTGTATAATATACATGATTTTAGTGTATTTAAGAGGGTGTTTTTATGAAGAGAGGGCAAGGAATAATACCTTATGGTGATCCAAGTTATTCTATACAACAAAAGGCAATGGTTGGGGATTGCTTAGAAGCACAAGAATTATTCGATGACATTATGGGATATACGCATTGGAAAGAAGTACTTGACTTTTTGGATGATCATGGCATAAGAGGAGAAAAACTAGTTAGATTTTATAGGGATTTTTGTGAAAGTGACAAAAATAAGTTTTTGTTAACTTTGAAAACGCTTAGCGCATGTACTTTGTCTTATGATGTTATTTATACAGAGTCCGAATTAGAATGTAATTGGGGATTAAGTAAGCCCACACCATTTTTGGGTGAAAATGTCGGGTTAGATGAGATAAAACAAGCCAGCTTTTACGATATTGATATGAGTAGTATATATTATAAAAGTCATAATGGATTTATGGAATCATTAAAGCAAGCTGTAATGGAACAATATTCTAGTTCTATTAAGTATAGGCATCCAGACATTTCTATTGAAGAAATGATAAGTACTACTAATCTTGTGGTAAATGTAAGTGAAGGTGTCCCAGAGAGTGTTGAAGCTGTACTTGGAATACTAGATTATGATGGAGAAAAACAAGCAGTCTTAAAATTTGATCATTTAGGTATTACGGGAGATGTGCTACGTAAGTTTTATGTTGATGGTTGTGGCGAAGACAAACAATCATTACTAAGAGTTATGTGTATGATAAATCAAGATTTAATATCCTATGATGATATTCTTAAAAATTTATCTTTAGAACATCCACTTCCTTTTTTAGACAAAGATATTGTTTTTAATTATAAGTGGAATTTATTTTTTTCAGAGCAAAATGAGTTCTTACGCAATAATGCAGAGGCTTTTTTGAAAAAGATTCAAAATGTTCCAAAAGATTCTTTTGGAAAGATGGTTAAAAGAAGTAGTCCTTCTATTCTTGATTCAATTATTAACCGATTAAGTAATGGTAATCAGCAAGTAAGAGATATACTTTATAGTTTTAGTTCTGAATACAATTTTCTTAATGGTGCTATATTTTTCGAGAAAAATGATATTATAGGTGAAGATATATTAAAACTATTTAATTGTCATAATGAAGATCCTGATATGTTTTATTGGACTGTTAAGTTGTTTTTAGATGGTTTTTTCCCAGTAGAAGCGATTAAGAAAAATTTAGCACTTACAAATCCGCTGCCATTTATTAACATGGATATTGTTCAACCTAGCGATAGATGTAAATTTACATTTGATAAAGATTATGAAGAATATAAAAAGAGAATGCAAGATAATGTTAAAAACTTTTTGTGGTGTCTAAAGCAAAGAAGCGCATTGCAACAGACATCTTATGATTCAACCCCAGAGGTAAATAAAATGACACCTCAAAGTCAGTTTGATCTAATTACGGCGTTAAGTGCAGGAAATAAGGCCACTGCTTTATTAATTGCTAAATTGATTACTAAAGAAGCAAAGCCAGCATTTAATTATTGCTATGAATTAGGAATTAAGGGAGAAAAATTCTCTAAATTTTACAATAATGGTTGTTGTAGTGATATGAGTAAATTTTATTTAATTTTAGAAATGTTTAAACGAGGCGTTTATTCAAATGATATTATTCAAATGAATCTTGCTTTGCCAACCCCTGCTCCATTTATAAGAGAGTCTTCTGAGATATTGAGCCCTCCTAGACCTTTTGGTGAAAAACCATATGCTTATGCTCATCCTTTTTGGGAAGTCCAATTTAAAAATTGGAAAGATGATTTCCTAGAAGACTTTGGTGGAAGATTAATGCTTGATGTGAGTGAAAATCTTCGTGATGCAGCCCAAATAGCGACTTCGATTTTAAGAAAAAAAACCAGAGATGGTGTACAAGATCTTATGTTCTGTAAAACAAACAATATAACAGGTAATAGGATTGTAAAATTATACAAGTCATGGGGTTGTGAAAACGAAGAATTATTAGCAGCTACTTTAGATCATCTCGAAACTGGTGCTGTCCCAGCAACAATAATTACAAATAATTTAGATTTAGAACAACCTATTCCATTTTTAAATGATAATTTTTTAGAAGAGTATCGTGCTGCTAGAGGTGATTCTAATAATTCAGGATATCATAATTAAAAAATAAACATCTCAAAAATGAGATGTTTTAATTTTTTCTATTTATAAATGTAGGTAATTATAATTCAATTAAATGGTGCCTGTGAAGAAGAAGTCGAATAACTTTTCTTACAAACATTTAATAGGTAGTAATAACTTACTAACTAATACAGGTATACTACATTTTAGACAAAATGAAGAAATAATATATAAATAATTTAAATAATATGATAAAATAAATAACTCGAGGGAGGAATTGGAATGTTTTTATATGATAAAAAAGATAAATATTTAGATGTTTATGATTTTACTGCTAGTAGAAGTGATTTAGCAAATTATAGAATGACGAAAATGAAAAAATTACCGGAAGATGAGAAAGTTTTTATTGCTGAAACTCGTGTTGATCCTTATGGTGATATACCACTTTTTGAAAAATATACTGGTGAAATTTTTAATGATGAAGTTCTTACTGCAAGTTATGCAGATAATGACTCTGAAGAAAGAAAAACAAGTAATGCTTATAGACGTTATCACGTTTTAAAGGCTGATAGAAGAAGTAAGGAAAATAATGATAATTTATTAGCTTGCTATGGATATGGTCATTTATCTAATAAACCTGTAGTTCAAATTCAATATGCTGAAATGATAAAATATTATCTTTTAAAAAGAGAAAATTATGATTTTGTAGAATTTGATGAATATGGAAAAAAATACAGAATGGAAGAAATCATTCAATTACCTGAAACTTTATATTTATTACAATTAATAGAACAAGGAAGATTTGATTTATTAGATGGCAAAAATGTTGCTGAGCAACTAGCCTTATATTCATTATCTAAAATAAACGAGATAAGTTTTGAAGAATTACAAAAAATGGATGCTTGTGGAGTAACTGAAAATATATATACAGAAGTTATTAATAAAGCTGATAATGATGCTCATGTTTTAAAATTAATAAAGAAATAAAAAGTCGTGGCACGTTTCTGTTTGCAATTAATTTGCAATTTATTACAATTCAAAAAAACATAATTTTGTTTGAACGATAAGTTCTTGTTTAATTATGCTTTAGGGTTTCAAAAGGGAAATTTTCCTTTGCACACACACTTTTGACTCTGTCAAATGGGAATTGTGTTACTCTATTGGAAATAGAGTCTTATACGACAAGCAAACTGCTTGTCTTTTATTATGATTTATTTTATTAATTTTCTTTGTGTACAATATGGTACAACTTCATTTTTTAAATAACAAAAAAACTAACATTTTTGTTAGTAATTTATTTCTCTCGAAACTTTAAAATTCGAGTTTCCTATCAATCTGGTGCCGATTGAGGGACTTGAACCTTCGACCTACGCATTACGAATGCGTTGCTCTACCAGCTGAGCTAAATCGGCGTTTTGTCTTTTTCATTATAGCACATAATAAATATAGAGAGAAGTGTTTTTAATTGATTTTTGTAGTATAATAATATCAAGGAGGCTTCTATGAAAATACGTAATAATAGGATTGCTCATAGAGGGGCATTTAATAATATAGATATTCCAGAGAACTCTTTGTTAGCTTTTAAAAAAGCCATAGATATGAAATGGGATATTGAATTAGATGTACAATTAACAAAAGATAATGTATTAGTAGTATTCCACGATGAAGATTTAAAAAGAATGACTGGTATTTCAAAAAAAATATGTGATGTAGATTATTCAGAATTACAGAATTATCATCTTTTAGATACTAAGGAGTCAATTCCTACTTTTTCGGAAGTATTAAAATTAATAAAGGGAAAAGTATTAATAGATATAGAGGTTAAAAATACTAAGAGAATACAAGAAACTTGTCAAATATTAATGGATTTATTAAAAGACTACCCCTACCCTTATCTTTTAAAGTCTTTTAATCCTAAAATAGTTAGAGTATTAAAAGATATGTCTAACGTAGAAGTTGGTTATTTAATACATTCTAAGTATCGTTCTAGACTAATTAAAATATTATTGCAAAGTAAATTTGTTATTCGTTATAGTAAAGCAGACTTCTTAGCAATCAATAGAAATCTTTTAAAAACTCGTAAGTTTAAGAAACTATCTTCTAATTATCCTATTATGGTATGGACTATTAATAATAAAGAAGATATTCCAGAAGAGCCTTTTATTGCGGTTTGTAATAATATTATGAAATTATAAAATGGAGGTATATATGAAAAAGAGTATAATAATTATTTTTATAATTATAATTGCGATTGGGATAGCTATTTTATATACTACAGGTATATTTAATAAAGAATCTAATATAGAAAATAATACTAATAAAGAGGAAGAAAAGATAGAAAAAGATACTATAGATTATAGTTCTTTTATAGGTACTTGGAATAATGATGTTACCCAAAATGAGATTGTTATTAAGAGTATAGAGAATAATAAATTAACATTTACTTGGGTCTTATATAGAATAACTGGTTTAGATGATATAACTATTTCTTTTGAAAATGGTATGGGTAGTTTCTATTTTGAAGGAATAGATGATTTAGATGACAATCAAAAAGTTTATAGAAAAGCTACTGTTGTATTTACAGATAATGGTGTTGATGTATTAGTAGAAGATGTTGATAAAATAGATAATAAGTATAAATCACTTGGTGATATAGATGGTGGTAATTATATTAAACCAGGTACATATAGTCATAATAATAAAGTATAACGAGCAATGCTCGTTTTTATATTAAAAAAACAACCCCTTAGGATTGTCTATTTATGGTGTTCAGAAAGGGAATCGAACCCTTATCATTTCCGTCGGAGGGAAATATTTTATCCATTAAACTATCCGAACAAATAGAGGATTACTCCTCTACTTTAGTACATTTTGTACCAAACTTTTTAGCTAATTCTAACCATTTATCTACTTTAGGTATGCCATTTTCTACTACATTGTGTTCTGATCCTTCAATATCTAATAACTGTTGAATATCTATTTTATCATAGTTAATGGTAATTACACTTGTTACGGCAGTTTCTCCTCTGATTACTTCAGTATCATAATACTCTAAGTCAGTATAGTGAGAATGTATACCTCTATAAGCTTCTTCATATTTATCTAATATTTCCTCGTTAGGAGATATTACTTTTTCTTCTGATTTTACTAAGTTTAATACTTCACCAGTATAATATATTTCATACTGCAAAGATACTTCTCCACCTTCTAGAGTGCCTTGTCTTTCACAATGTTTATGTTCCATCTTAGCAGTGTTTACTTTTTCACCATTACTTATTACTTCTGTTTTTTTAGTTTCTTCATTATCTTCACAACCTGTTAAGATAAATAAAGATACTACTATTAATACTATTAGTAGTTTTTTCATTTTATCACCTCATTTATATAGTATAGCATATTATTGCAAAAAAGTATTTAATTCAGTATATACCTCTTCTGATAGTTCTTTATCCATTTGTTTTAAAAAACCATGAGATGAAAATGGTAATTCAATGTACTTGTTATTTTCACCTTTTAACTTGTCATAATACTCTTTAGCTTCATCTTTAATACAATCTACTTTACCTACCATTACTAGAGTATTTGGTTTATTAGTTAGAGATTGATTTATAGGATTTAGCATTAAATCTTGGTAATCTTCTTCTTTTAATAAACTTTCATAATACTCTTCTAAGCTTTGTATTAAATGCATATTAAAATCTTTATTTTCTTCAATAGATGGGAATCTTTCTTTTTTAAAATCTAGAGAAGTTATAGGATAGAACAATATTTCTTTTTCTACTTCTACATCTTCTATACCTAATATTAGTGTTGCTCCTGTTGAATCTCCAGCTAAAACTATATTTTCTTTTTCTATACCATCTAATACTAATCTTTTACATAAGTATTCTATAGTGTTTTTTATTTCTTTTACCATTTTCTTATATTGTTTTTTATATTCTTGGTACTCTATAGCGATTATTAGATGATTGGTTTTAATACTCATGTTTTTACAAATATTACTATATTCACCAGTACAATCTGTTATCTTATCATTACCATGGATGTATATCATTACTTTATGCATTTCAGTTACTTTTTTAGGATAAAATACTCTTACTGGCAGTATATCTTCATCCATTATTATTATATAATTACTGATATTTTTCTTAGAAATAGCAGGATGAAGTATTTCCTTTACACTACGGAATAATCTATATTTAGTTTCATTATCAAATTCATTGTGTTTCATATAATCACCATTTACATTTTATCATAAAATAAAGAACCTTCTTTGGGAAAGGTTCTTTTGTTTACACTATTTACCATTTATTTTGTTCATTATCTTTAATTAAATTCTTAATTTCTTGGTCTAGTTTTTGATTGGCTTTAGCTAAATCAGTATCTGCATAAAATGGTTCTCCTATACGAATAGTTAAATTCTTACCTCTAAATTTATAATCTCCAGTAATGGCGTATGGTACTATTTTAGCATTTGTTTTATGAGCCATTGATACGGCACCGAACTTTAATGGTAACAATATATGATCATAATATTCTTCTCTTGTTATTCTATGGGACTTTACTAATTCTTGTAAGAAATAATCGGCATCTACTACATTATCTAAGAATTCTTCTTTAGTTATTTTTTTATTGTCTTTTAATTCTTCTAAGTAATCTATAAATGAAGTTCTATTGTTTTTTACTTTAGCATAGAAAGTTTTAAAGTCCATGTTCTCTTCTAGAAAATATTTTTCATATAGTTCGTTTGCTCTTGACTCTTTTAAATGATTTCTAGTTCCTTCAGGGAATAGTCCTAGTATTTCATTATTATTTAAGACATCTAAAGCTTCTTTAGTAGCTTCTTCATCTTTTTTACTTCTATCTACTGGTATACAACCTGTTCCTCTAAAGAACCATGGAAATTTACCCTCCTTATACTTTGGGTCAAAATACTCTTTTTTTGCCATATAGCGAATACATCTTTTAGTAGAAATAATAATATTACATTGATCCATAATATGAATATGATTACCTACAATTATGGTTGCGCCTTCCTTGGGAATATTTTCTTTACCTATGATAGTTGGTCTATACCAAAACTTATAGATTGGTCCTAATATTGGTTTAGCAATTTTATATAGAATCATTTTTTCTGACATTTTTAAGGCCTTCTTTCTTTAAATTATTTTTTATACAATTCATTAACTTTTCATTTTCTTTATCTAAATCTTTACCTACTTTTATAGGTTTTAAGAATTCTAGTTTAGGTCCTTTTTTAAATAGTTTGTATTCTCCTGTTATAGTAAATGGTACAATAACAGAATTTGTTTCGGAAGCTGCCTTTACAGCCCCTATTTTAAAAGGCATTATAATATCATCTGTACGATTAATTGTACCTTCAGGGAATATTCCTACACATAAATCTTTTTCTAAAGCATTTATAGCGCCTTTTAAAGCATTTTTATCATGTATTCTTCTATTTACTGGTATACAACCAACATTCTTAATAATCCATTTTACTTTACCATGAAACAATTCATCTTTTGCGAGGAAGTGTATTACTCTTTTTTGCATACCCATTAATAAAATAGGATCTAATTGTTTAGTATGATTACCTGCTAAAATTACTCTACCTGTTTTGGGAATATTTTCTAAACCTATAACTTTGGGAGGATACCCTACTCTAATAAGAATATAAGCAATTGGTTTTAGTATTTTATATAACAATGTGTCTTTTATCTCCATTTTATTCACCATACTCATTATAAACTATTTTTATTTATTAGTAAAATAAAAGAAGTATTATACTACTAATACTTCTCCTTCCTCTATTATTTGGATATTATTTTTATTTATAACTGAAGATATTTCTTCTATTAATAAATCTATATTACTTATGATTGGATTAGGATATAATTCTTGTATTATAGACTTTATCATTAATAATTCTATATCATTTATGACTATAGTTTTATCTTGAGGTATTTTTAATGAATTTAAAACATTTATAATTTCTTTTTCATTACCTTCATAAATATAAGATATTAATTCTTTTTTATTTAATAAATAAGAGTTATCTACTTTTACATCTTTTTCTTTTACAAAGATTAGATTAGGATACTTATTTATATAGTCATTTATATTATAATTACTTGGTATAATTATTATTTTACAAGTACTTTGTAGTTTATTAATACACTCTTCTATATCTTCTTTTAAATAACTTATCCTTATATTTATTTTGGGATATTTATTTTTTAAGTTTTCCAAAATACAAAAAGCTTTTAATTCTGTTTCAATTATTCCAATCATATAGGGCCTTTCTATTTTAAAAATTTATCATTTATTTTTGTAATAAAGTTATAATCTTTCTTTCTTATTAATTTTATTTTTTTATCTCTAATTGAGATTACTAAGTTTTCTATATTATCATAGTAATAATTATCTCCATCGATAGTAATCATCATTTTATCTGGTTTAGGTTTTATTTCAATATTCTTTTTACCAGGCATTACTACTGAGTTTATTAAATTTCTGTAACTTCTATTGTTTAGGGGTGCAATAGGTGTTAATTGAAGAGTATGGAATGTATTATAAACAATACTTCCTCCGAAACTTAAGTTATAAGCTGTTGAACCAAAAGAAGTTGATACTAATAAGCCATCTCCTACATATTCTTCTAGTAAAACTCCATCTACGTAAACATCTAATTTAGTAGTGTTTAATTCAGAATCTCTTATTATTAATTCATTTAAATAATATAAATGATCTTTTAATTCCGGAGTATTAATAGTAGCTTCTGCAATACCTATTTCTTCATAGGTATAATCTCCTTTTTCAAGAGACTCTATAAAACTAAGAATTTCTTGTTCTTCTATGTCTTGAGCAAAGCCTAATGTTCCAGCATTTACTCCTACGTATAATACATCCGAATTGAAGTTTGTTTCTTTAACCATTCTAAGGAAAGCTCCATCTCCACCAATAGATATTGCAACTGAATAGTCTTCTTCTACTATTTCAAAGTTTTTAGCTAATAAAGTGCTTTTTACTTTTTCAGCTATACGTAGTGATTTTTCATTATTATTAATTATTAATTTTACTCTTTTATTTTTACTCATATTTCACCTTTTTTTGTGAACTTCTATTTCACATTATAACATTTTTTTATTAATTTTGATATAAATGATTTTTAACTATATAGTCTAATACATCTTTATCTACATATTTTTCTAATAAAGTCATATCTTTTTCTTTTATGGCTTTTCTTACTATTGTTGAAGATATATTGCTTGTTTCTATTTCGGCAATAATAATTCTATCATTATACGCAGCATACTCTTTTTTTATTTCTTTAACATCTTGGCCATTTCTAGGAATTACTAGTATTTTGCAACATTCTAATACTTTTTCCCATTGCTCCCACTTTTTTAAATCTGTTAAATTGTCTGAGCCACATATAAAGAATAATTCATCATTTGGGTATTTATCTTTATAATAAGCCATTGTTTCATAAGTAAATACTTCTTTTTCTTGGAATTCATAAGTACTAATTTTAATATTTTGTTTATCTTTTGTCATTTGTTCTAAAAGTTTATAACGTATTTCATTACCTAATAAATTATTCTTATAATGATATTTTACACCTGTTGGGACTATTATAATTTTATCTACATATTCTTTTTTTATTAACTCTTCAACAATTGATTTATGCATAATATGTGGGGGATTAAAACTTCCTCCATAGATTCCAATTTTCATAATTTACCTCTCTTCTAGATTTCTAATTGTAATTGTTTTTCCTCTTCTTCTTTTTTCTTTTGTATTTTATGGAGCATTTTCTTTTGACCATTTAATAGTGGAGCAGGATCTTCATTATGATAATATGTATTTATAATATTTGCTAAGTATTTGGAACAATCAACATCTTGATACCAAGGTTTTTGTTTTACTTCTTCTGGTATATATGTTAAGTTTGTTGAATATAATTTTTGAAATATACCTTTTTCATAAGCTTCTTGAAAACGAGAAGTTCCTTCTGTAAATAAAGAGAATGTAACAATTAAAAATATTTTTTCTACTCCTTTTAGTTTTAATTGTTCGGCTACTTCTAAGATTGAACCACCACTTGCTATCATGTCATCTACTATAATAATATCTTTTCCTTTTGGGTTAGCTCCCATATACATATGCTCTACTATTGGGTTTTTGCCGTTTATAACTTTTGATAAATCTCTTCTTTTATAGAAGACTCCAGCATCTACACCTAACATTTCGGCATAATAACGAGCTCTTTCCATGGCACCCATATCAGGAGCAATTACTAATAAGTCTTTAATTTCTTCTCTATTGATTAATTCTTCTAAAATACGATGGGTTGGATAATAGTTTTCAAAAGGAAGTCTTGGGATGGCGTTACATACACTGGCATTGTGGGCATCAAAAGTAATAATGTTTTTTACGCCGATATTTTCTAGTTCTTGTAGGGCTATTGCGCAATCTAGAGATTCGTTTCCTTTTCTTTTGTCTTGCCTTGATTGATAAAGAAGTGGCATAATTACAGTAATTTTGGCTGCGTGACCACTAGTCGCCGCAATACTTCTTTTAATATCTTGAAAGTGTTCATCAGGTGACATTTCATGGTCTTTTCCATGATACTTATATGTTATTCCATAATTTCCAATATCACTAAGAATGTATAGATCTGCATTGTTAATATTATCATGGATTCTTACCTTTCCCTCGCCATTACTAAAGCGGTCTGGTGTATAATCTAATATTATTTTTTCTTCTTGTGTGTTTAACCTTTTTAATTCTTTGGCAATTTTTTCACCTAATTCTTGGCAATTAGGCATTACTAATAATTTTAATTTTCTATTATCCATATACTTCTCCTTTTTTATTGGTAATATGTGGGTGTTATAAACTTATGAGTATTATTTTGATGCATTTTATCTATTTTATTCTTAACATCTTCAGATACTTCTTCTTTATTAATTACTTTAGCAATATCTTTATATGTTACACCTAATTTTTCTTCATCACTTTTACCACTTAAACCATCACTTGGGGTTTTATATAAAATATTATGTGGAACATTTAATTCTTCACCTAGTTGATATACTTCTTCAACAGTAAAGTCTGATAATACTTTAATATCACAAACTGAATCTCCACCCTTAGTAAAGTAGCCTACATACTCTTCACATTTATTACTAGTGCCAGCTACGATATATCTTTTATTATCTTTTACTGATAACATTTGAGCTATATAGTAAAGAGTAGACATTCTAAGTCTAGGTTTTAAGTTTATTTCACTATCTTCAGAAATAACAAATTCATTTAGTTTCATAGCTTCTTTAGTAAAAGTATCAAATGTCTCGGTTAGATCCATGTTTAATAGTCTTATTCCATAGTGGGTTGCTAAGGATATGGCATCTATTCTATCTTGTTCATTAGAGTGGCATGGCATTGTTACTCCTACAACATTGTCTTTACCTAAAGCATTTACCATTAGAGCTAAGACAACAGCTGAGTCTTTGCCACCACTTATACCTAAGACTACACCACCTAGATTATGTTTACTAAAATAATCATTAATAAAACTTTTTATTCTTTCAACTTGATCTCTGGCATTCATATTATTTCTTCCCCCTTAAATTCTAGTATCATATTATGTTTTAAATTTCTTAGTTTATCACTTAAATCTACATAGTATTCATGGGGATTTAATAGTCTTGTTATTTCAGGATAAAAAGATTCATATTCTTTTTGACAATAGTCCTGACTATCTTTTAAAGATGGGATGTTATAAACTCTTTGGCCATCTTTAAAGATCGGTACTTGTAATTCTTTTATAGTATAGTTTGTTAGAGTAGTCTTTTTCCATGTTTCAGTTGAATGAGTTAAAGTATAACTATCTAGGTTAATTGCTTCATCATTTAAAGCAATTAAGTCTCCTCTAGCAAAACCTGTTTCTTTATCATAAAAACGTATTACTTTCTTAAAGCCTGGGGTAGTTGTTTTTATAGGATTATCGCTTACTTTCATACGAGGTGAAATCGTGTTATTTTCTTCTTTAGCAACTAATTTATATACGCCACCTACTCTTTCACAAGAGGCCGCAATATTATCTCCTACACCTAATGAATTAAAGCAGGCTCCTTGGCTTATTAAATCTTTAATAGTATATTCATCTAGACCATTACTTAGGCAAATAGTTGTATCTTTATAGCCAGCTTCATCTAGTATTTTTCTAGATTCTTTAGAGAGATAAGCTAAATCTCCAGAGTCAATTCTTATACCTTTAAAAGGTAAATTATTTGGTTTTAAGTAGTTGTCTGCTACCTTAATAGCATTTAACAAACCACTACGTAGGGTATCATATGTATCTACTAAAAAAACACAATTATTTGGATTAGCTTTGGCATAACCTAAGAAAGCTTCATATTCGTCTTTTTCTTCTGTTACCAAAGAATGAGCCATAGTACCTAAAACTGGTATATTATATTTTTTTCCGGCATAAGTATTACTTGTACCAATGCAACCACCAATAAAGGCATATTTACTAGCTTCAATAGAAGAATCTATACCTCTGGCACGTCTAGCACCAAATTCCATAACAGGAATATTTTGAGCAGAACTTGTTATCCTTTTAGAAGCAGTCGTTACTAGAGAGGCATGGTTAAAACAAGCTAATAGAGATGTTTCTAATAATTGAGCTGTTATAGCGTCTGCTCTTACTGTAATAATTGGTTCATTGGGAAAAACAATGGTATTAAATAATCTAAAAAAGTATCTTGAAATAGATTTAGACTTTTTAAATACGCAATATCATCTTCAGCAAAGTGGAAGTTTTCAACATATTCAATAATTTCTTCTAGTCCCCCACTAATTGTATATCCTCCTTTAAAAGGATTTTTTCTAAAGAATATATCAAAATATAGTATTTCATCTTTTTTTCCTTCTAAAAAGTAAGTTTGAGCCATAGTTAATTCATATAAGTCTGTTACTAGTGTTTTATTCATAGTATTCTCCTTTTATAATGAAACAAAAAAGGAACGGTTGTATTATTTCCGTTCAATTATTTACATTGTAGGTAAGTATAACGAATAAATATTTTTCATTATCATTACCTACCCTTCTATATCCATTATACTCTTATTACTTTTTTCACTCAAGGGAAATAGTCAATTTTGACAAAATGATATAATTATCTTTAAATAATAGTATAAACAATACAAATGTATTGGTTATAATTTTACCTTGTTTTACTGCTAATAAAAAAGAGGAGCATTCCATTCTGAATGTGAATGTTTCCTCTTTTTTTAATTATTTATGATATACAGTCTTCAAATCTGGACTTTCTTCTAGCAACATAGGGCTTGGAATAAAATCAGTGATTACGGGTTTAAAGGGTGGATTATTAATTGTATATGTAACATTAGAAACATCATACTTTGGTTTTCCATCTAGCAAATCTACTAAACTAGCTGGATCTTCAAAATCAATTCCAGGAGGTATTGTTATAGTGCCAAATTCAATTGGGAATTGTTCTTCAGAATTATCTTTTGAGACAAACACGCAATGAAAAGTAACATTTTTTGGTTCTGTATCTTTATTTTCCCATTGGTCCATAATACCTAAAACTATTTCATAAAGAGTTTTGTCTACAAGAATATTGAGGCGGGAGATTTTTGGTAGTCGTGATTCTTTTTCGCATTTTCTGAGCATAAGATAAATTAAGTCATAAGCATCTTTCCATGATTCTTCACAATTACCTATAAGGTAATAGCCTTCATAATTGGCTGGTATTAATACATAGTCTTCATCGTGGGTCTTATAAAATGTTTTATCTTTTTCCACGTTATAATAACCATTTTGTTTATAACTATGCTCATTTGGAATAATACCTTGGGAAGTTTTTAAGAACACCAAATCGCCAATTGTGATGACTTTTTCTATTCCTTTAGCGGCATCTTTTCGAGAAATACTAGGTATTTCAGTCATAGCATATAATTGTTTTTCTGTTAAATTTGGGTTGTTTAAATATAAACGGTCACCAAATTCTTGGTATAAGTAATCATGAAGTATTTTTCTAGCTGAGTCATCTAAACCAACGACACTTCTAATACATTTTATGATATATTCAGGATCTTTGCCCTGTCTCATAAGTTGATCAAAATGAGCCTTTTCCCTGTTTAATTGGTCATATGATTCCAAAGATAGATTGTTGCTTTCTAGATACTTAACTAAAGAAATATCTCCTCTTAACCATTCCATATTATTTTGGTACCAATTACAAACAGCTTCAGTAAAATTTGAAGGACAATCTATGTATGAAGATTCATCGAAGATAAAACCTAAGTCTACAGTTTTTTCCTCTTCTTTGCATCTTCCTCTAGAAACAGTGATTGTTGAAGGAAGGGCTTCCACTAATTCCCATTTGTCTATATATATGTATTTTTTTCCATCCAAAAATAAAACTGGAACCATTTTTTGTTTATATTCACTGCTACCATTTTTTGGTGGCCTAACAAAGGGTACTTCTTTCCAAGTATATCCAGCAAGATGGGACATACATTTTGGCATCCATCCATCATGATATTTCTTACTATCTGCAAGTGGGATGTAACTTTTAGGATTTCTAACTCTATTTATCGTTTCTATACGTTCTGCTAAATCGTTTGTATTTCCCATCATGCTTTTGGCATTTTTAAAAGTAGTTTCTGGCTTTTCATCAGTTACTAAAAGTCCTGTCGAATATGGATATTCATTAGACTTTCTGATGGGCACTTCTAATACTTCATTACCTGTCTTATCTGTTATAGTAAAACATTTCCCATCTTCTATATAGTATGGTATATATATAATTGTCTCGTGAGCACCAAAACTTATGACGCTGTTATTCATATCAGTATAGAATTTGCCTATATACCATGTATGTTTATTATTACTCATATTCAATCTCCTCTTAATAACTTTCTATTCTATTAGTTATTGGTTTATATGTCAACGAAAAAGGAGCTTATTTTGCTCCTTTAATTAAATTAATTAAATTGGATAAAGCAATTATAATTTTCAATTGATATTAGTTGCCTTGTTTTTTAAATAATTCATTTCCTGCTAATGACTTGTACTTTGCTAACCAGCTTGAATCAGGCATATAATCTGTTGCTAGTGCAGGTTGTAATTCATCAGCATACCAACTCCATTCAATAAGTCCATTATACACTGTTTTAACCTTAAACTCCCCTCTATGTGCAAAAGCTTTATTATAGTTAGGAAGATGAGCAGAAGCAATAATAAATTCAATATTAATTTCACCACCATTGTATAATGCTTCAGCTATATCAATGAGTCTTTTATCGAATATTACTTTTGTAGACCAATCTCTTGCAAAATCTAAGTTCCACACATCTCCAGCGGGTATTATTTCCAGTCCATTTTTATCAAACATATCTTTTATCATGTTTTTAACTATGTTTGCCGTAATTAATAAGTTTTGATTTTGATATGCTTCGTTATCGCCAAGCTTTGCTAGTCTTTTTCTATCTTCAGAACTAGCTGCGGAATAAAACCTTGGATCATTTATTGAAACAAAATTTCCTTTTGGTCTAAATTCATATTGTTTTTGTTTTAAATCACTATAGGGGGTGAAAAAAATGTGTAATGCCCCGAAATCACCTGCATATGTAACAATCTCTTTTAATCCACCTATTTCTATTTCTGGAGTGATTCTAGGAATTAATAACATAGCATCTCTTTCTTCAGTTCTTAAATATTGTTCAAGAATTATTCTAGCATTCTCATCACTAATCTTTAGGCTTCTTATAAATGTTTTGATTTTTTCAGAGCGAATTCCACCTCCTTTTAATGCACGAACCATTTCTAGAATTTTATTATGTTGTATAAATCCTTCAACTGTTAAGTCGTTTTCCTTTATAAATTTTATTTTTCTAAAGTATTCAGTATATTGGACCATATTTTTTTCATACATTTCTCTGGCTTGTTCACTTGAAATTGGTTCAATTGCAGCCCCTTCTTTAGGAACTCCCAGTGTCGTACATTTACCATTATTCCCATCATAGTCACAAATGATAGGAATTTCATATGTAGGAGCTTCTCTTAAATCCCAGCCATCTATATACATATGGATTCGTGGTCTAAACGGGCTGTCTACACTACCCCTTTTGTTTGGATAATACACAGGTATCAAAATAGATTTATAGTTACCAATATCATCATGCTCTGGTACTACAAATAAGCATTGATACCATTCTTCACTGTCAAGAGTGGAGGGAATAGAGTTTTGGTGGGCATTCCCATACTCTCCATTACTTATTCTTGGTTTTTTACGCCTTTCTTCAATTAATTTTATATTGTTTATAGTAAATTTAGTATAAAGTATAGAGAAAATTTGAGAAAGCCTTTTCTCAGCTTTCTGCCAATCAACTTTGGTTGAATCATTAGGCACAAGACCTGTTGAATATGGATAATTACGTATCTGTCCACTCTTATAAGTTTCTCTCATAGGTAATAATACTATTTCACCATTATACGTGGTATAACAATTACCTTCATTATCTTTTTTATATGGAAAATCATGAATAACAGAAGTAATCCAATCACCTTCACTCAAGTCAGGATAAAAATCTCCAAAATACCAATTTTTACTCATTAATACTCACTCCCTAATATTTTTTTATTCTAATGATATATTATCATTATGTCAATAAAAAAGGAGCTTATTTTGCTCCTTTTCTTCTCGACATAATGAAGGAAACTCCTTTCTTTTCATTTCTTACTATAATATCGTAATCCATAAGATTAAGTGTCTTTTTAACAATAGATAAGCCTAGGCCAAACTCGCCTTTAATACCTTTACGGAAAGGGGTAAATATTACTTCTAAGAAGTCTTTATCAATTTGTTCACCGTCATTATACAGATATAATTTATTTTGTTTAGCAGTTATTTTTATTGTTTTATCGGCATATCTCATGAAATTACTTAACAAATTATCTAGAATAGTTTCCCAGTTTTCTTTTGATCCATAGAATTTACTCTTATCATCGTAGCTTACTTCAAAATTTAATTCTTTACGGTGGAATTTGAATTTTTCTACTTCTTCATTTATAAGAGATTTCATATCTATAGGATCGTTTTTAACCACTTCCTTATCTTTTAGATAATCCAACTTATTTAAGTATAAGAGAGAGTGTACTTTTTGTTCTAATTTTTCTGTTTGTTCTTTAATAATTGGGAAGGCAGAGTCTTTATCCTCTACTCCATCTTCCACCGCTTCCAAATATGATTTTATTACTGTGAGAGGAGTTTTAAAATCATGGGAAATATTTTGATACATCTGATTTCGAATTTTTTCTTGACTAATGAGAGTTATTCTCATATCTTCCAAAGCGAGAGCGAGAGAGCGGATTTCGTCATCAATTTCAAAATCAATTTTATGATTATAGTTTGGATTATCTATATTATCAATCTTGTTCTTTAATTTTTCTATTTTTTTAACAATGATGGTGGACCAAAATACTAACATTAGTCCAATAAATAAGCAAGTACCTAATACTAGAGGGAAAATAATTGTTAGAATAGCAGTCTTAGCTCTATTGATATAAGCATCATTTGAAATAGCTATTTTTGTTATATCATCATTTTTTAGAGTATAGTAATAATATGTCTTATGGTTGTGTTTTATTTTGCCATAGGGTTCATTCATAAGATCTAGGATTTTATTTATTTCTTGATATTCAATTACTTTATCAATATTTGGAGAAGTTGCCTTACCTTCATCCGTTACATATATATAGGCTATTTCAGTATCTAATAGAGCTGTATCTACATCTCTATCATACATTTTTAATGGTTCACTTAGATAATGATATATATTTTTTTCAGCTACGGGGATTAGTAGTCTGGGAAGAACAATTCCTAATGAAATGAATAATAAACAGAAAGCTATACCAACTACAAATAGTAATTGTTTACTTAGACGATTACGAAGTGGATTCATGATAATCTATACCCATACCCGTAGATAGCATCTATTTTTAATTTTGGTAATTTCTTTCTAAGTCTTCTTATTAAATCATCTACTGCTCTATCATTTCCAAAATAATCTGATCCCCATACACTATTTAATATTTCTTCTCTAGAAAAACATTTATCTTTATTTTTTATAAATAAAATTAATAAATCAAATTCTAGAGTTGTTAGTTTAATTGGTTTAGAATTTTGTTCTACTGTTCTTTTATCTAAATCAATTGAATAATCTTCATAATTAATATTACTATCAGATTTATCTTTATATACTCTTTTAATTATATTATTTACTCTTAATACTAATTCTTTACTGGAATATGGTTTTGTCATATAATCATCGGATCCTAATTCTAAGCCAAAGATTTTATCAATTTCTTGATCTCTTGCAGATGTAAAGATTACTGGTACATTTTCATCTTTTTCCCGAATGGCTTTTATGACATCATATCCACTAATATCATCTCCTAACATAATATCTAATATCCATAAATCTACTTTATTACCTATATAAGATATGGCATCTTTTCCTTTTGTAAAGCAAATTGTTTCATAACCAGCTCTATCTAAATACAATTTAACAACATTAGATAAAGCTTCTTCATCTTCTACTAAGACTACTCTATACATATTAATCACCTAAATCTAGTATATCATTTTTTTATTAAGGTTTATCACTCCCTTTATTCATTTTTCTCTATTTAAATTTTTATTATTATACTTTTTCTTTTTATAAACTTATTCCACATTTCTCCTTTCTTGATTCCAGTGTACTAGATAATTGTGGAAGAAATATCTCAAAATTATGGGAAATTATGGGATTATTTATCTGTTTTACTATTAATTTGATATAAAATGTGGTATTATACAGCCATTAGGAGGATAATAAGATGAATGAATTAACGATTATTAATAATTATTTTACAGAAGATTGTATTAGTCAAATGCCAGAAGAAGAAAGAAGAAGATTTCAAGAAACATGTAATTCTATTGAAGAAAATGCTACGAAAAAATATATAACTGAGTTAGGTGATTTAGTATCTTTATCAGGATTTATTGCTAGACAAAAAGAAGAAGATTTTAAATCTAAGATACCTGAGTTCTTAAATGTAATAGTCTTAGTGAGAAACGAGTTAATGTATGGGGAAGATTATTCAACTGATGTATTTCAAAATTTAATTAGTTCTTGTGACGCTGTTTGTAATTATCTTGGTGTATTTGCTGAAAGTGATACTATTGCACCTGATCTTGATACTTCTAAATATAAAGATTTATATAATAAGGCAAATAAGATAAAATCACAATTGAATGATGATGTTCAATTTGCGGCTGGCTTTTTAAAAATGCGTAGAGCTGCTAGAGATGATTATCATGAAGCTAGAGATAGATTCGATAGATTAGATCCATGTGCTGCATTTTTTCAAATAGCAGCTCGATCAATTGAATTTTTTATTAGATTCATTGTTGAAGGGATATCCTTTGGAACTATACCATCTAATATGGATGATTCTATAGATAAATTAAATGCATTAAGAGAACCTGCTCCTGCTGATGATGTGGGATTTGTTAATGCTATTGCATACAATGATTATATTAAAAAGCAAAGAGAGTTACTTGCTAAACAACAAGAATCAGGTAAATCTGAGAGTGGAGGTTATTCTGTTTAATGGATACAAACATTTCAAATGCCTATGAAGAATTAAGACAGGCATTTAAAAATCTTACAATAGATGATAAACGAGCAGTAATAGTTACAATGCTATTTAAGATTACAGATGTTCTAAACAAAGTAAAACCAAGTAGTAGTCTTGATATAAAAAGACCTAGTAATTTATCAGAAGACGAGTATTTATGTTATTTACATGATATTATAAATGACTTAGAGCACAAACTAGGGTATTTACTTAAATCAGAATGAAAAAACAGTCTAGTTTTATTCTAGACTGTTTTTATTTGTACATATTATGTAAATCTGTTGTTGTTTCTTCTTTTGCTTGTTCTTCTTGAGCAATTACTTCTTCAGTTTTTTCTCTTATTACTTCAGGTGGTTTTGGGGGATGTAGTTTATTTTCTTTTTCTCTTTCTCTTTTTAATTCATCATTGTATTCATTATAACCTTGTCTTACATCTTGGCCATCTACATTAGAATAATATGTTGTGAAGACAAAACGATATAAGAATAATAGTAATAATAAGCCACCTATTCCTAGTATAATGTAGAAAAACATTTTACTATCATCATCAATGCTAGTATTCTTAATCATACCTATTTCTTCTACTGTTTGGCCAACATATTCATCACTTCCACCATAGTGGCAATTAATATTGTCAGATATTACAGCAATGTATTTAATATCTCTTACTGTAGTACCCTTTTTTAAATAAGATTCATCTACTGGTATTTTAAAAGCTATTTCTTCTTTACTGGCAAGATTTTTAGCTTCAGTATTTTTCTTGTCAACACTAGAACAATAGTTAATTGTACCTATATTCTTTTTATTTTTGTCAAATAGACCAATACTAATTGTAATTGGTTTTTCTTCATCTTGTAAGTTCTTAATACCTTCAAATACAATAGCATTATTATGAAGAGTATCACCACTTTCATGGTTATCATCATACATAAATCTTTTATAACTAAAATGGTTAGTTACAATAGTTGTTTTAATATTTACAGGTATTAATTCTTTCATTTGGTAATTAGCAGCATGTACATTTATAGCAGTTAAAATTATTCCTACTATGATTAGTAATAAACTAGTTTTTTTCATATTAATGGTTCCTTTCTATATAATCTTCTATATCTTTCCAAGTTGTATAATAATCTTGTTTTAAATCATATTTTCCTCTATCATCATACAATATACAATGTATTCCAGCTTCTTTTATTTTTTTATAGTTATATGGATTATCTTCTATCATCAAATCTATGTGTTTTTCTTGACAAGTTTTAGCTTTATCTTCTCCATAAACAGAGAATATCATTTCTTCTACTTCTAGCCCTTCTTTTTCAAACCAAGCTCTTGTTATAGATTCATATTCTTTTTTTCTTGAAGTTATAATAAAAATTTTATTACCTTTATTATTTAACCTTCTAAAAATATCTTTTACTTCTTTTTTTATAATGACATTTTTAAATATTTCTGCACTATTATTATCATAAAATTCATCTCTTAAAAAGTCATCATTCATTATATCTAGGGGATTTAAATTCAATTTGGAAGCATATTTTTCTATTACTTCATGAACCATTTCTGTTGTTTGACAGATGGTATCATCTATATCAAGTCCTATTCTCATTTTAAATCCTCCAATGTTTTTATAACCTCTTCAATAGATTTAGCTTCTATTACTTTTATCTTTAGTTTTTTCTCTTTCTTATATTTAAGAGCATCTTCATAGTTTTTACCAGAAGGAGCAAGAAAGATATCAGCTTTAGCAGAGGCAGCACCTAATAGTTTGTGTTCAATTCCCCCAATAGTACCAATGGTGCCATCTTTCTCTATGGTACCAGTACCGGCTATTTTTAAACCTTTTGTTGTATCTTTTTTTGTTAGCTGATTATATATTTCTAGAGTTGTTATTAAGCCTCCTGAAGGGCCAGATTCTTCTTCATTAAATTTGATGTTTACTTTAGGGTCTGTTTCATATTCACTTAAATATTGTAGGACTACACCAATTACTTTAGTATCATCTATTAATTGTACTTTTACTTTTTCTTCTCTTTCTTTACCTTTTCTGTTTACTTTTACAGTTATTTCTTCACCTACTTCTTTTTGGTTAATATAATTTCTATATTCTTCGATAGAATTATAAGTATTATTATCCATACTTTCTATTATATCTCCGACTTTTAATGATGAAGAAATTTCTTCTGTTCTAGCGATTACATATAAATCTTTTTTTGTTTCTTTTAATTCTTTATTTGCTAGAGTATAAGCCCAATATATGGCAGTTGAATTTGCTGTTTTTAAATCTAATTCACTACGAAATTGAATATCACTAGGTGTTTCTATCGTTGTATATTTATAATCATTCATACTATCTCTTTCCCAAGTTGGGATGAGATAACTTAATAAATAGGTTGTTACTGTACCTTCTAATTCTGTTACATAGCTTATATTATAACTACCTTTACTTTTGTAACCATTTTCTACTTGTATTCTAGAGGAAACATCACTGATTCCTCCACCTACCACAATGAAGTAATTCACAGGATAAGTAAGAACGATAAATAGAATTAACATTACAAGTAAAAATTTATATTCTTCTTTGATGAATTCTTTCATAGCTGTTATTATATCTTTCATCTTACCACCTATTATCATTATAACAGATAAATTATGCTTTATGAAATAAATATAAGGATTTGTCACATCTATTAGACAAAAAAAGAATCATAAGATTCTTTTTTAGCAACCTTGACCAGCTGTACATATTCCAGTTGAGCCAAAAGTGAAGGGTTTAAAACTGTCTGTTACAGACGGATATTGAATTTGAAATGTTCCGTTTGTTACGAGTTCTCCGGCAAAGTAATCATAACTAGGAAATCTATCATCTTTATAATAATACCACTTTCCGTCTCCCTTTTTAAACCAGCCCATGGCACACACATATTTCTTGTAGTGGTTTGCTTTATTTTGATAATACATCCAGTTTTCGTTACCTGTGAAGAAATAGTACGTTCCAAAATGTCCTACTGGATCAACAGAATTGTTATACCAATATACACTATGTTCTCCAGTTAGTTTTTCGCCTTTTTGCCAATAATACCAATTGTAACTATTTTCATATATTAAGTTAGCAGCATTTGGAGGTTGTCCTATACGTTCCACTCTTTGCCAACCATTACCAATATAGCCATCATACTCTGCTGTTTTTGTATTATTTTCTCCATCCACAATTGTTGCTGTACAATGAGTATGAATTACATCTATATCCGTTAATTCTAGATTAGAAGTTATTGTCATTTTTTTTACTATGTCTCCTTCTTTTACTTCTACTACTTTAACTTTACTATCTGATATAGGTGAACCATCTCCTTTTTCATAAGTACAAACAATACCTGTATCTGAGATAATACCTACTGTTCCTTCGGAAGTAAATTCTTCTAAAGTAAGAGTTCCAACAACTCCTTCTCTGGTTTTTCCGTAACCATTTTCTTTTGATTGAATTGACCCATTTGCACTACTTTCTGCATTTAATCTAATTGCAGAGCCAGCAAAATCATTACTACTATTAGATACACTATTACTACTAAAGTTTATAGGTGATACTATATCAATTGCATATTTTGTAGTTAATTCTGGGTGATAAAAACCAATATAAATAGATAAAATATTGTCATCTGTTATATCAATTAAGACGTTATTAATACTTAGATCTAGGACTTTTTTACCTGTTTCTTTGTTTTTAAATGAGCCTATATCTGGTAGAGGATACTCTATCATATCTTCTGGAGTTCCATACTTTATCATGTAGAAATCTTCTGCATCTGCACTTCCTACTGGGTGAAATGATGATTCTGTAAAACTTTGATATATTTCTAATCTTCTTTCAGTTCCATCTTTTAAAGTACAATTTACTACATATTTAACAGTATTATCTTCTACTTCTCTAGAGTAATCTGCTGCGACTAAACCTATTTTTATAAAATCATCTTGTATATCTTTTGTTAATACTTCTTTATAATTAAGAATGACTGCTTTGTTTTCTTCAGTTCTTACTTTAGTACTATAAGATGATATAGTAGTATACATTGATATTGTTATAAGTACTACTAATACAAAACATATTATTACTTCTACAGTAGTCATTCCTTTATTATTTAATCTCTTCATATGTATCTCCTTTACTTATCGATTTATTTCAATAGTAGCATAGGAATAGTAGTTATTATTATCTTTGGTATTATGGAATTCTATAATTACACGATAATTAGCTCCATTAAGAGATGCTACTGCATAATCTGGCAATGAATCAACATAGTCTCTAAAACTAGTTCTAAATAGTTTTTTATCTGCTTCTTTACTACATTCTTCTTCGGATTCTTCAAGACTACAATTTGATATATAAGATGCTCGACAAGTATCTGATGTACAGCCATCTTCATATTTCTTCATATTGTTTTTTACAACAGTTTTAAAAGTAGATGCACTTTCTTCTTGTCTTCCTATACGATAATTAGTGATATATATTTCACAATTATTACCTTTTTTATCACAACCTGATACTTGTAATTCTTTTACTAAGTTGATACAGGTAGTTCTTTTTTCATCAAAATCATCTACATCGCTACATTCAAAACGGACATAATGTCTTCTTTCAAAATTAGTTTTACTATCTATATCTAAAAGAAACCTATAAGAATTATCTTCTATAATTCTTTTTATCCAAAAGGCAGCGTATTTTCCATCTACGGTATCATAGTTTTCTCTTTTTTCATATTCACCTATTAAAGGGTAAAAGTTACTGTAAAGCATAGAAAATAAAATCATTAAGAAAACCGTTACTATTAGTGTCTCTGCTAGGATAAAGCCACTATTATTTAACTTGTATTTTTTCATTTTTACATATCACTATCCTTGCTATTCTTATAAATTTATTATATAATAAATTGTAGTAAAATACCATAGAAAGTAGACAAAGGGGTTGAAATGATGGTTCAGTTTGATGTCAAGCGTGTCCAAAAAGGAACCGAAAGTTTCATGGTGTCTTTTGATTATGCTAAGACGCCAATAACTCAAATTGCAGACTATATTATTATTTCTGCATCTAAACATAATGCATCCGATATTCATTTCGATCCTAGAGAAGACGGAATGATGGTACGATTCCGTATCGATGGAGATTGTCAAGATTATACGTTCGTTCCTAAAGCTTATGAAAGAAATTTGACAACGCGTTTAAAATTATTAGCTAATATGAATATTACCGAATCTCGTTTACCACAAGATGGTGCGATTAAAGGTACTTTTGGAGATACATACTTAGATATGCGTGTATCTTCTTTGCCGCTTAATGAAGGTGAAAAAATAGTTATTCGTATCTTGGACTATACACGTAGTTTGCAAGGTATTGATTCTTTAGGATTCCATCCTAAAAACTTAGAGAAAGTAAAAAGAATGATGGGTATTCCAAATGGAATTATCTTAACTACTGGAGCTACTGGTTCTGGTAAATCTACAACTACTTATTCTATTTTACAAGGATTAAATAAACCTGAAACAAACGTTATTACAGTTGAGGACCCAATAGAAATGAATATTGAGGGAATTAATCAGGTTCAAGTTAATGCTGAAATTGGAATGACTTTCGCCGCAGCCCTTCGTTCTATTTTGCGTCAGGACCCTAACGTTATTCTTATTGGAGAGATTCGTGACTCTGAAACTGCCCAAATAGCAGTTCGTGCTTCTATTACTGGACACTTAGTTTTGTCTACAATCCACACCAACAATGCTTTAGCAACAGTTGAACGTTTACTAGATATGGATGTTGAAAGATATTTGTTATCTACTGCCCTATCTGGTATTATTTCACAGAGGCTTGCCAAAATGCTTTGTCAAGATTGTAAATATCAAAGAGAAACTACTAAATACGAGAAAAAAGTATTTAAAAAATATATGAATATGGATGTTTCACATGTATGGGATGCTAATCCAAAAGGTTGTGACAATTGTCGTAGAGGTTACCATGGACGTATTGCGGTACATGAAGTATTAGAGCTTACAGATGATATAAGAGCAGCTATTAGTAATGAAAAGTTAGAAAAAAAAGATTTAGCTAAAATGGTTTATGATGGTGGAACCATTACTATGCTACAAGATGCTTTGATTAAATGTTTAGAAGGTAAAACATCTTTTGAAGAAGTATATCGTACTATTGAAATTGAAAATGAAGATGATGATAACTACGAAAATGAAATGGCTAGTGAGATTAAGGAGTCTGTACCAGTTGAAGAAGAAGTAGTTACAGAATCTGATGGATTATTAGATGTTTCAAAAAAGAAAGATGACGAAAACGATGTTAGTAAATTAGTAAATGCTCCGGCTTTCACTGCTGCTGACTTTGCGGATGCTCCTCCGGCTGCAGAAGAAAATGCTGAAGGTGACGAGGCTGGGGAGAAAAAAGATGAAGCTCATATCGAAGAAAAGAAAGATGAAGAAAAGAAAGAGCCTGAGGTAAAAGAAGAGAAAACTGAAGAGAAAGAAGAAGTTAAACCACAAAATAATGAGAATACGGAAGAACAACAACCTACTATAGAACCTATTTTGGTTGAACAACCAAAAATAGAACCGGTTCCAACACCGGCGCCTGTTACTCCTGCTACACCACCACTTCAAACAATTCCTGCTTTAGCAACTGATGTACCTAACACTACACCGGCTGTTACCCCTACTCCTAATCCTGCTCCTCAACAACAGACTATACAAAATGTTGCTAGACCAATGCCTACAATTGCTCCGGTTGCAAGAGTTGACCAACCTATGATTCCACAAATTGTAGCTAATAACGTGCCTCTTCAACAACCTGCAGTTACGGCAGCACCTTCACTCGCTAATATTATTGCTAATCCTTCACCGGTCGGACAAAAGGTTGAACAAGTACAGACTTTTAAATCAGTTGTTAATCAACCAATTCCAGAAATAGTATCTGATGTTGTGCAAAAGGTTGAACCAATAAAGCCACTTGACGATGATACATTATCGTTAGTAACACCAATTCCAGCAGAGACAGTTAATGCTATTCCGCCGACAAATGTCAGTGATGTTCCAAAGATTGAAATGGAAAAGGATTTAGTACCTTTGGTACCAGAAGTATAAAACAAAAGAACCTTTATTTAGGTTCTTTTCTTTTGTTTTTCTATATCTTGTCTAATTCCTAATACTCTAGCACAGTTTTTATCAAGAAATTGAGTTAATATTCTTTTTGCTAATTCA
Organism: uncultured Erysipelotrichaceae bacterium; assembly: GCA_902780585.1. Classification (GTDB taxonomy): domain Bacteria; phylum Bacillota_I; class Bacilli_A; order RF39; family UBA660; genus UBA3789. The sequence goes on from CACZGA010000009.1 coordinate 46,203, forward strand.
TCGTCTTGTTCAAATATAAAGAATGGAATTGAACTTAATATTTCTCCATAAATAATTTTTGCTAATAGAGATTTTGGTATGTTGTCATAGTCTATATCTATTGGAAGATGTGAACTTTGGCCGTTATTATTTATGGTAATCATACCTTCTTGATTATAACTAATACTTCTAGTTTTTGTTTTATTTTTATACTTCTCAGTAACACAAATACTTTTAATTGGAGAACTGCAATCACAGCGTATTGAAATATTTCTTACGTCATCTTCACTATATACTTTTAATAAACTAATATCTTCTGTTGCTGTATCACTAGAGGCCATATAGCGTAAATATAAATCTCTAAAGTTTATTTGAGAATGTCTAAGGTTATTTTTTGGAGAATCTTCTTGAACGATAATTCTTTGGTTATAATCTGTTAAATCTATTCTAATCAATCTACCGTCTTTGCTTCTTATTTCTTTGTATATTGGTTCTAGTGGTTTAGGAGTACTTTGTTCTTTAAATAATATTACTTGTTCACTAATAAATTGAGAGATAATACTTTCTGCTAAGTCTTTATCATTAAATAAAGAAAGGTCTATAGTTAATAGTTTTTGTTCAATAACTTGAGATGTTTCTTCCTCTGTTATTAAGGCTATTGGTTTTTTATTTCCTTTATCTTCACTAAAATAAATAACTCCTTCTTTATTTCCAAATAATATATCTTTTTCAGCATCTGGGCTTAATAAAGTAAGTGAAATCTGTTGCTTAAAACTTGCTGGTTCTATGTCATTACTACGTTCTATTACTATCAACGTATTATTCTCTGTATCAACTAACACCATACCTTCTTGGTATAATAATTCTCTATCAATGTCTATGTGTGAATAATAACTGAGTCCTAATGAATTACTACCCTCAATTTCAGTATATTTACCATTTATAGATGAATCAGCTATAATGGTCTGATTATTACTTGTTAGAGTAATACTTTCTGGTCTCCAATTTTGTCCTTTTTTTGTGTACGCTTCTCCCATCTTATAATCCCCCTTAATTTTTTATTATATTTAAAATGATTGTTTATGTAAAGATTTTTTAAAAAAAGAAAAGAACTATGATAGTTCTTCTACTTTTTTAATTATTTCTTGTTGGATTTCATCAATACTTTTTAATACACCATTATTAACACATTCTATTTTATCCCAGTTATATAATTCTGTTAATTCTATATAAGCTTCTTCAGCTCTTTTCAATGATTCTTCACTTGTTTCTTTACCTTCTTTATTTGTTCTAATATTTAAAGCTGTTTCTGAAGGTACATGTAAGAATATTGTTTTATCTGGTTTTGGTAATTGAAGTAACCAGTATTCTAATTTATCAATCCATTGATACATATTAAATCTTTCGTCTTTATCTTGAATCTTACTACCTTGATGAGCTAAGTTTGATGTTGTATAACGATCTAATATTACATAATAATCTTTATTTATATATTCTTCTATTTTAGATAAGTTATATTTTCTATCGGCTGCATAATATAGACATACTACATATGGATCTACATTTTGGACTCCTTCTTTGAAAAGAGATTCTCCCATTTCTTTTTTCCCTAAGTAATCTCTGCCAACTATTTTACCTGTTGGTGTATCATACATAGGGAATTCAAAACGAATGCATTTTTTCCCTTTTTTCTGCAGGTTTTTTTCTAATAATTTACTTTGTGTTTCTTTACCAGAACTTTCAGTTCCTTCTAATACTATTATTTTTCCTGCCATAATATCCCCCCCTATTTAGTTTTTATTTTTATTTCATATGAATTATCATTTGTTTTTCCTTTATATTTATTTGATATCCACATATTAATAGATGTTTTATTATTATCTATTTTTCCTTGATATAGTATTTTGCCTCCATCTGAGTTATTTTCTAATTCAGATATTTTTTTTACTGTTTTTGTTTTTTTATTATGTACATATACTTCTACATATTCTGATATTTTATCTTCATGTAATGGATATAATACTATTTCATATTCTTGGTTCTTATTTCCTTTTACGGGAATTGTTAGTCTACTTTTATTCCAGTTGCTTTTACCAAGATTGTTTGATAATACTTTTAAATTCTTTATAGTAAGATGGTCTGTTGTATTACTATTATTAAATGATATATAACTAGTTGTTTTTTCATTTAGTTGAGTATTTAATAGTACTTTATTTAATATGATGTATGATAATAATACTATTGTAAAAATAAGAAAAAGGCATATTATACTTAGTTGTCTTAATTTTATTTTTTGTTGTTGCTTCTTTTTCTTTTTACTCATACATCTACCTCACTTTAATATTATCAATTAGTTTTAAAAATCTCAATATTTTAAATAATATAGTTAGTGTTCTGCAATTGTCACTTCTAATGCTATATACGGATTTTCTTTACTACCATCTCCTGAAATGTACGCTATTCCTGGTTTTAAAGATATAGCTGGGCGCACGCCATTTTCTCGATCAACAATACTTTCAACCGATAATCCATTCGTTTCCACTCTACGCACTAAAGCCGTGTAGTAATTGAAATAGTTGGGGGAAAGAAGCCAATAATTTTGTTCTGTTTTTCGAACTTTTTCATTATTTAAAATATTCATCTCTGGGCTTGACATCAAGCCTACTTTATAAGTTAATTGAGCATTAGTGTTTGTCGTGCTGAATTGGTCGGTTGTATTGGCACAACTTAAATCATTTGTAACACTATATTCTTTAAATTGGAGATAATCTCGTGTATTTCCACCATCTGGATTCCAGCCATTTATTGCTCGTATACTTCTATCATTACAGAATATCGTATCTTCTATATAGTCATCGTGGTCTTCTAATAAATAATGTTTATACCAGGCATCTATTCCACTTTTTATCGTTGAATTAATAGCATTAACACCACTATCATGTAACATTTCATTTAGGGCTGTTTCTATATCTTTTCCCTCTGACAGATCAATAAAATATGGTATATCACCTGTTATATAATAAATATAAGATATGGTTGTGCATTCACCTGAGGCGTTCCAACATGTATAATGAGCATTGTTGAGACTTGTTAAATTGGTACCATCACTTATATCCCAGAAACTTATTGACGTATCATTATCTAACACATATTTGCTTCCATCCCATGTGAATCCTTTTGCATATTTATAATTATTTGCAACTTTGATATAATTCAAAGAAGTATTTGAAGTTGAAGTTGTATACCATAATTCACTGCAAGTATCATTGACTGCATTCTTACATACATATTTTTTTGATCCTATATTACTATAACTTGTATACCAGTTTTTTCTTTCTATTGTTGTTGGATTATTAATTGTATATGTACCATTTCCATTATCAGTATAACTATTTCCATAGGTGTATGTGTCATTATAGAAGCTAAGATTGTGAGTAGTACCTGATTCATCACCTAATTGTATATAATAATATTTAGAATTATTAACTGATACAATATATTGAACTTTGCTGTCTGTGTAATTTTGAGTAGCATTTTTAAAAGTATATTTCCCTACTAAATTAGGATAATCAGATGTAGAACTCACTTGATATGGATTATCTAAGTTATAGTTATTTGCGGTTGGACTACCCCAAGTTACTGAATCGGCGTACCAATATGTTGTTCCAAGAGACGAAGATGACAGTATTGTCTCTGTTTTTTGCATAATCATTGATCTATATGGGTATCTAGTATTGTACATATATCCCACATTAGCTGGTGAGTTATAGCTATCGTTAAATTGTAGATTTCCAAATTGTGAATAATTGGAATTTGAATTTAAAGGTATTACATAAGCACTTATTTCACTATAATATGATTCTATTAAGTATAAGGTAGAACAAGTTGCTGATTCAGTTGTTTTTCTACAGGTATATTTTCCTATGAGTCCGGGACCTGTTGTTTCATTCCATGTTGTTCTCTCGGTTGTACCACTAATTTTAAATGTTTTAGTTTCATTATCAAATGTATAATCTGTTCCATACCAATAACTGTAATTTAGACTTTGGGTAGTTTTCTCTGTATATCCTACATGTGTTCCACGAGTGTCAAGACACTTCCCATCTTCAGCTTCTCCATTATATATCATCTTTACGCCACCAGTATCGGTAGTTCTAATCATTTGCCAACAATGGTCGGCAAAGATTACATTGTTTTTATCAAGTATTGCTGTTGCTTCTGCATCATTATTAGCATACCAATGATATATCTTTTTAGTTGATAAGGAAGGATCCATCGAATCCTGGTGTTCTCCAGTATATTAAATAGTTCAGTATTTAATATTGAATAACCTAATCCTAGGAACAGAAAAACTACTAAAATACTATTTAGTAGGAATATTTTTCTAGTATATAGTTTTTTTCTTCTCTTTTTAAACTTTCTCATACGTCTACCCTAGTAATATTATAACATATTTTTGTAATTGTGGTTAAGAATTTGTCTGTATTATGTATGGTTGTTCCATAGAACCATTTCCAGATATATATTTAGTGCCAGGCTTTAGTGAAATAACAGGGCGCACACCAAAAGCTGAATCCGTACCAAAAAAAGATAAATCACCAGTCGAATCAACACTAATGTTACCAGCAACAGAAGTGGTAAATCCTTGAGGTGAAGAACTCCAATATATTTGTCCCGTTTTTCGAATATATTTATTATTCAAAATATACATCTCCGATTTTGTCACCAATCCTACTTTATAAGTTAGTTTTGCATTGTTATTACTCACACTAAATTGGTCTGTTGTATTTGTACAACTTAAACCACTTGTATTTTCATATTCTTTATAATATAGTGGTTCAGTTATATTACCCCCATTTGGATTCCATCCATTGGTAGAAGCATTGCTTTGACTTCGATCATTACAGAATATTGTATCTTCTATATATTCATCATAATCTTCTAGTAAATATTGTTTGTACCATGCATCTACCCCACTTTTTATAGTTGAATTTTTCGTATTTACGTTATCATTATATAACATTTCATTTAAAGCATCTTCTATATTTATCCCTTCTGTTAATTTAATATAAAAAATTTCATTTTCATTTGAATTTGGTAGAGTTGACATAGCATATACATAAAAAAGTGTCGTACATTCACCAGATGTATTCAAACATGTATAATGAGCATTATTTAAACTAGTTCTATTTATGTCATTTATTTCAAAAAAAGTAACAGAATCATTATTTAACGTATAAACACCAGAATTTTCATCATATGTATAGCCCTTAGCATACTTGTAATTGTTCTCCACCCTAGAATACTTCATGTCAGTTTTTGAAGTGGAGATTGCATACCATAAATTACTACATGTATTATCCACAGCTTTTCTACAAACATATTTATTATTAACATTATTATAGTTAGTATACCAATCACTTCTATGGATTGTAATTGGATTATTGATTGTATATGTTCCGTCTCCATTGTCACGGTAACTATCACCATAAGTATAAGAATAATTATAATTACTTAATTCAGGATTTATCCCAAATCCACCTTGTAGGTTAAAATAATAATAAGATGAGCCATCAACTGCAGCAATATACTGAACAGTTGTGTTTGTATAAGTTTGAGTGGCATTTCTAAATGTATACTCTCCCACTAAATTGGGATAAGCATTAGTTGAACTAACTCTATATGGACTATCTAAGTTGTATTTATCCGCAACAGGATCCCCCCAAGTTACAGAATGTGCATACCAATAATTTGTTCCAAGAGATGAAGTTGAAAGAAAGTTTTCCAATTTAGATAAAGTTATAAAACCACGAGGATATCTTTTGTTGTACATATATCCGGCATCTGATAATGATTGATAACTTTCATTAAACTTTAATTTACCAAATTGAGAATAATGGGAATTTGAATTTAAAGGTATTACATAAGCACTTGTTGTATTATAATATGATTCTACTAAATATAAGGTTGAACATGTTCCATCAACACTAGTGGATTTACAAGTATATTTTCCAATTAATCCTGGTCCTGTTGTTTCATCCCATGTTGCTTGTTCTGTTGTACCACTAACTTTAAATGTTTTTTCCGTAGAGTCATAAGTATAATTAGTTCCATACCAATACTGTGACGATAATTTTTGACTTGTTCTAGATGCATACCCTACATGTGTTCCACGTGTATTAAGGCATTTTTCACCCTCAGCCTCTCCATTGTATATCATCTTTACCCCACCAGTGTCAGTTGTTCTAATCATTTGCCAACAGTGGTCGGCAAAGATTACATTATTTTTATTAAGTATTGCTGTTCCTTCGGTATCATTTTCAGCATACCAGTGATATATTTTTTTAATAGGTTCTTCTGTAAAGGAATCATGATGTTCTTCGGTATATTCTTTAGCTAGGCCTCCTGTAGTTGCTTCAAGTTTTAGTACGTTATAAAGAGTTGGTCCTAGTTGGGCTTTTACTTTTAAACTCCCCGTAATAAATAGTTCAGTATTTAATATTGAATAGCCTAATCCTAGGAACAGAAAAACTACTAAAATACTATTTAGTAGGAATATTTTTCTAGTATATAGTTTTTTTCTTCTCTTTTTAAACTTTCTCATATATCTCTACCTTATGAATAAAGTATAACATAAAATATATACAAAAAAAGCAAAATATTTTAGTTATTTTGCTTTTTAATATGGTTTACAATAAAAAGTTCCATCTGGGAAATCTCTACAATACCATCTATCTATTTCAACACCTACTCTACCTGAGGCTCTTGCTGCGCCTATTTCATTTCCATCAGTGCATTCATAATATTTCTCTGGGGTTGTATATTCGGTACATTTATCTTCTCCAAAGGCATTTTTTAGAGTTTGTTTGTTTTCCTCATAATAAATACTATCATCATTATATTCTCCCGTTGAATCATTATAAGTTGAACCTTCACCATATAAGGTATAGATAATACCATTTCTTTCAAAAGTTACTCCACTGGAAGCTACTCTATCATTTTCTATTCTATGGTTTAAAACTACTCTTTTATTAAAGCCATTAAGGGCAGCTTGTGCTTCTCTATATGTAGAACCTAGTTCTGATACTAAAACTCCCTTAGTCTTTTCACCACTTGTTGAATATACGTAATGATAAGCTTCAGCATCTACAATATAAGGACTCTCCATAGAACCATTACCTGAAGTATATCTTGTTTCTGGTTTTAGAGAAATTACAGGGCGTACACCGTTACTACGACCAGGATTGTCTCCACTTGGGCTACCATCGGTATCTACGCAATGGACAGATGGATAAGTAATCTCTACTAGAGAGCCTAACGAAATAAGCCAGTATTTTTGGCTAGTTTTTCGTTCACTACGATTTTTAAATAAGTTAATTTCCTCATTATAAGTCATTAATCCAACTTTATAAGTTAATTTAGCTTTATTATTGCTTACACTAAACTTGTCTGTATTATTTAGACAATTTAGATTATTTGTAGTGCTTGAGCCATCGTCAAAAACTAAAGGGACTCCAACATTACCTCCATTTGGGTTCCAGCCATTTGTTTCTTTATTATATTGATCTCGATTATTACAAAAAATAACGTCTTCTAAATAATTCGAATAATTTAACAAGTATTTTTTGTACCACGCTTCAATGCCAGTTTTTAGGGTTGAACTATTCGTATTTACATCATCATTATAAAGCATTTCGTTTACTGCATCATCTATATTTTTACCATCTGTAATATCTATGTAATATGGAATGGCTCTTCGTATAGAATATATATAAGATATTGTAGTACACTCACCTGTTGCATTCCAACAGGTGTAATGATGGTTATTTATACTAGTACTGTTTGTACTATCCTCAAAATTCCAAAAACTAACACTATCATTGTTTAAAGTATACATTCCAGTATTTTCATTATAGGTAAATCCTTCTGAGTATTTATTTATTTCTACCTTTTTGTATTTTAGTGAAGTTTCACTAGTAGATGTTGTATACCAAAGATCACTGCAGGTATTGTTAATTGCATTTTTACATACATACTTTTTTGTTCCTATATCACTATAACTGTTGAGCCAATCACTCCTATAAATTGTCGTTGGGTTATTAATAGTAAATGTTCCATTTCCATTATCAGTGTAACTGTCTCCATATGTATATGTGTAATTAAAATCGGCTAATGTATGGCTTAATGAATCATTTAATTCAAAATAATACATTGTTGTATTATTAACTCCAGCAATGTAGTTTACTCTTGTAGATGTGTAGTTTACCCTATTATGGAAAAATGTATATTCTCCAACTAAATTTTGATAATCTGTAGTTGTGCTAATTTGATATGGGCTATCTAAATTATATACATCTGAAACTGGGCTTCCCCATACTGCGTTGTGAGCGTACAAAATGGTTGTTGATATAGTTGTAGTTGAAAAAATTGTTTCTGTAAAATCCATTATTTTACTATTGTATTGATATCTGGTGTTATACATGTAGCCGCCATCTGCAATAGATGAACTTTTATTAGAAAATTGTAGTATACCAAATTGGGAATAATGAGAATTTGTGCTTATTCGTATTGCATAGGCATATGTGGTATTGTAATATGATTCTACTAAATATATATTTTCACATGTACCATCAACACTAGCATTTTTGCAGGTATATTTTCCAATTAAATTAGGGGCTGTTGTGTCATTCCATGATGCTTGTTCTGTAGTACCAGCTACTTGAAATAATTGAGTGTCGGAATCATAGGTATAATCCGTTCCGTACCAATAATTACCTGCTAAAGACATATAAATAGATTTATTATATCCAACATGGTTTCCTCTAGTTGATAAACACTGACCGTTTTCTGCTTCACCGTTATAAATCATTTTTACTCCGCCAGTATCAGTAGTACGAAACATTTGCCAACAATGGCCTGCAAATAATACATTTTTTTTATCTTGGATTGTGGTGGCTTCTGTACTGTTATTTGAATACCAATAGTATATGCTTTTTGATGGTTCTTCTATAATTGAATCTTGATGTTCTCCAGTATATTCTTTAGCTAGCCCACCAGTTGTGGCTTCTTTTTTAAAGACATTATAAAGGGTTGGCTGTAGATACTCTTTTACAGTAACATCCCCATCTATTGTTAATTCAGTACTAAGAAGAGAATAACCAATTCCTAAGAACAAAAAAACTACTAAAATACTATTTAGTAGGAATATTTTTCTAGTATGTAATTTTTTTCTTCTTTTTCTTCGTTTCATATTTTCTACCTTACTATTTATATTATAGCATATTTTTTTATAAAAAAAGAACAAAAATTTGTTCCTTTTTAATCGATTATTTGATTATCAGTGTCAAATGGTACTAGGATACATTTCTTAGAGGCTAGAAAGTCACACATATGGACAAAATTTTGGTATTTAGTAGTTGGTTTTTCTAATACTTCTTCACCATTATAATCTGTTGTCCAAGGACCCATATGTGTTTTAATTACATCAGCCATAAA
>CACZGA010000010.1 GCA_902780585.1 uncultured Erysipelotrichaceae bacterium
TTTCCTTTTAATATTTTAGCTTTAGGAATTTCTGATTTTACTGTAGCACTTTTATCTTATAAACTTGATAAACCGTTTAATGAAATATATGATGATGTTAGTTCTTTTAAAACAGTATTGGAGACAACCGATATTAAATCTCTTAAAATGATTATGTACTCTTTTGAAAAATATAAAGACTTTTTTGATGCTTTAGACAAAAAAGGAGTTGATTTTATTCCGAAATATATTGTAGGAGGAAATTTGCTTCAAACTGGTACGGAAAATGAAGGCACTTCTGCAAAGATAATGTATCGTTATTATAGAGATTGTTCGTTTGATTGGCTTGATTCGATTATAACTTTTAAATTAATTTTAGATATTATAAATAATGGGCTTAACCTTCCAGAAATTGGTTACGAATATATATCAGAGAAAGATAGAAAATATGTTCTTGCTAGGTTAAATGCATTTTTAGAAAATTTAGGATCCGATTTAATTAATCGTTATGAAAAACTACATCAAGTTGTAGATTGTATGGAACATTATTTCAAAGGATTAGAGAGAAAAAATTCTAGAAGAATACAATTGATAAAAAATCAGAGAGATAATTATGACATTTATTCGGATGAATTTCATGATGTTTTTGATAAGGAAGATATTATTGATATGCCAACTGTTAAGCGTGCCTTGAGTCTTATGCCAAAGACGGATACTAGAATTCGTGTATCTTTTTTAAAAGAGGTTTTTAAGCATAATAAGCCATACTATAAGAGAATGCAAAAAAAAGCTGGCTCTATGTCTTCGTTTGAACATAATGTAGCTGTATTATTGGATAGTAACGGGGTGTCTCCAGCAAGTGTTAATCTTTCTCAAATGCGAGAGAAAAATTATGATAGAATTAAGTCTTTACTCCTTAAATTAAAAGGTATTACGCTTGATGAATCTGTTTTTCTTTATGCATTACATGTTTGTACGGCGGAACACGTTGTGGCTATTGAAGCAAAAATAAAAGCTGGTATTTTGACAGAGGAAGCTTTGAATGCATATCCGGATTTGTTTGTTGAGAGTAGTGATGCATATAAAACGTTGGTTGGGAACATTGATATTTTAAACAAATGTAGAATTAATCCAACTAATTTTGCTGATAATTCTGAGGTGTTAGTTGAACATAAAGATTTAAAAGAAAGCATTGGAATTTTAAACGAATATGGTCTTAGTTTAGGTGGAAGACAGGCTGATGAAGTTGATTATCAATTTTTGCTTAGCCCCAGACTTAGAGAGTTGATTGATAAATTAATTGAAGTTGGTTTGAATGAATATTTAGACAATGATTTGAACATGTTAAATGAAAGAGAAGAAAGACTTGATCGTTTAAGGGTATTAAATAGTAGTGGCTTAAAACCTAATTCTAAGGAAGAAGCTTTAAATATAGTTAGTAGGCGTGTATTTAGTGTGCCAGATGAATTGTTAGGTGAATACTTTAATGCTAAACATGAGCTTTATGTTTCTGATAATCAACCTGTTAGTGATGAGATTGGAATATCATCGATTCCTGAACTAAGAAGTTATATAACACATCCTCGATGTATACAGATAGATGGTTTGTATTTCTCTCTACCAAAAGTTTTAAGAAATTATCGAAAATATCCTACTGTTGAAGAATCTATTTTTAGAGCATTAATATGCGATCGTATTTTATCCGATGATGAAATTATTGCTTTAAAAAAGAAAATAATGGGAGATGTAAAATATTACTCTTAATCTTTAACTTTTTATAAAAAAGTATTGCTCGTTGGTTGACAGTGCTTTTTCTATGTGATATAATTTAGATGTTTGACGCCTCATGCTCAAACCGCATTGAAAAGGTAAAAACGTTTTACGTACCTTAAGAGCGAGTCTTAGTTAAAAAAGGAGGTATATAAATGAACGCAGTTATTAAAGTTGGTGGAAAGCAATACTATGTTACAGAAGGTTCTGAAATATATGTTGAGAAGCTTAATTGTTCAGTTGGTGATGTTGTTCGTTTTGATCAAGTATTGATGCTTGATTCTAAAGTTGGAAATCCTTACCTTACAAATGTTACTGTTCAAGGAGAAGTTCAAAAGAATGGTAAAAATAAGAAAATTAGAATTTTCAAATATAAGAGTAAAGATCGTTCTAACCGTGTTACACAAGGACATAGACAACCTTATACTAAAATCAAGATTACAAAAATTGTTGGGTAATTATGATTAAAGTTAGTATTGTTAAAGAAAATGCAAAATATAAAAAAATATCCATATTAGGTCATGCTATGTATGATGATTATGGAAAAGATATTGTATGTAGTGCTTGTAGTAGTATTGTAACTACTACTGTAAATGGTATTTTAGCATTACATAAAGGAAGTCTAAGTTATATGGTTGGTAAGAAGGGTATGTCTATTGAAGTTAAAAGCGAAGATGAGACTACTCAAATACTAATTCATAACATGGTTCGTCTTTTAAAAGAACTGGAAGGAAATTATCCAGATAATATTGAAGTTAAGTAAGGAGGAAAGTTATGAAGTTTTTAAAATTAGATATTCAATTATTTGCTCACCATAAAGGGCAAGGTTCTACATCTAATGGTCGTGACTCTGCAGGTAGACGTTTAGGTGCTAAAGCTGCTGATGGTGAATATATAAAAGCAGGTTCTATTTTATATCGTCAAAGAGGTACTAAAATATTCCCTGGAGTAAATGTACGTCGTGGTAGTGATGATACTATTTATTCTACTATAGATGGAATTGTTAAATATGAACGTTTAGGAAGAGATAGAACACAAGCTTCTGTTTATCCTGTTGGTGAATAAATGTAAAATAAGGCCAAAGGCCTTTTTTTTATTAAGAAAATGTGGTATAATATGTGTATGAGGGATGTGATATAGTGGATAATAAATTGATGGTTTATAATGAGGATGATGAACTAGAAGAAATAACTGTATTAAGTTTCTATCATCTAGATGAGTATGATCACGAATATGCTTTTTATACTAAAAACGAAGAAGTTGGAGATAATATTGTTACATATATTTCTATCATATTTGAAGATAAACCAGGTTTTTATCGTTTTGAAAGAATTGATAATGAAGAGGAGTTGGCTAAAGTACAACAATTAATCCAGGCAGATATTGATGGATTACAATCATAAGGGGGTAATTTATTATGGATAATAGGGAATTTGTAAAAAAAGTACTTGCTATAAAAGAAAACCAGTTAGCGGCGTTACCTGCTACACCAGCTAACGCTGCAGCAAGAGATAAATTAAGTAAAGAAATAACAAGTATAAATATTTATTTGAAATGTGGGGAGATTGCGGATATAGTTGGGATGAATGAACCAATAATTGAAGCGTTAAATTATGTACCTGCAGCTATACATAACCATCACAGGGATACTAGACTTAGTAGTGGTCAAAAGAGGCAAGTAACTACATTAAAAAATGAGTTGGCAGCTTTAGCACCTAACTATTTGGCTATTTTTAAAAAAAGGTGTGAATTATATAGATTAAGACATGGTGGTAATAATCCAACAAATATGAGTGAACTTATAGGAATTGAAATACCTCCTTATTCACCTTATTTAGGAGTTAAACCTAGAGATAGGGGTAGATATGTTACTGTTCGTGATGAAATAATTGCACTTAATCCTAATGATGTTGCGGTTGATTTTGCAGCTATGAGATCGTTATTGTTGACTGAAGCTTTAGATAAGTTGAATAATGCAAGTACTGATAGAGAGTACCAAAACGCAAAATCTCAATATTTTTCTGTAATTGAAGAATTTATGAGAACGGATCATGATGCTACAGTTGCTTATTTTAAGAATATTGGAAATCCTAAATTTGCAGCTGACTTGAAACAAAAATATCCTAATGAGGAAGTTCTTCTTAGTGTGGCTGGTACTGATAAGATTCTTAAACGTATTAAGAGGTTGACTCCTGGTAGTGATAACTATAAAAATGAACTTAATTTATTTAAGGAAAACTTTGCAAGATTGTATGAAAATTCTGCTAATCATACAGAGTTGAATAGAATTTTAAATTCTGCTCGTCGTAGTAGTAAATTTGAATTTAGATCTGATTTACAAGCGGCTTTAGCTGACATTGATGGATTGAATGCAGATTTGGGAATTAGAGATTCAGAACTTGCTGATTTTGCAAAATATGTTTCTGATCACTATGATAGTATGTCACAAGAACTTCAAGAAAAAATGTATGCTATGCTTAAAACAAAACTTGAGAAGAATCTTGCAGATCAAGCTACCGTAGCTTCTGCTAATGCAGCATTGGCTAATATTAATAATATAAAATTAGATTTAAAGATACAAAAAGATATGGAAAGATTTGATCAAGCTGTTTATAAGCATCCTAACTTGTTAGCTTATACTAAAGATATTGATGCGAAGATTGCAAAACTTACTGAGCAAAAAAACAGATTGATTGCTGTTCCTAAATTAAATATGGATGGTTTTGTTTTAGTGAAGCAAATTGATGCAGCTATTGACAAATTAAATAATTCTTTAACAACTCTTGATCCTGCTCAAGTTCAGAATTTTAATCCGACTCAAGCAGCTGCTGCAAATGTTGGTACAGATGCTTTATCTAGAACTCAAGCTGCTCTTGATAATGTAAACACTGAATTGGCTAGGACGGATATTTCTCCTATGTATAAAGCGGCATTAACTAAACAGAAAGAGCAATATACTGCAAAAATAGCTAAATTACAAGCTGCACAAAATGTAAGAGTAAATGGAAATCGTTTCTTCTTGCTACCAAAAGCGAAAGTTCAAGGATTAGAAGTATTAACAGCTCAAGAACTTCGTGCAGCAAGGGATGCTGCATATGCACAACGTACGGTAGAGTTAAGAGCGGAAGCTCAGAGCCTTATGATGGCTGGAGGAGTAATTAATGGTATTAAATCTTTAATAAAGAGTGGGGAAGCCAATTGGATTGCTAATAGTTATAAGATTTCTTCGATTCTTGGTAATGGGTTTGTTCGTAATAATGGTGGAAATCCGTTCTTTGTTAATCTTCAAGCATTTAATAATTCTTATGGAAATGCACAAGGTGGGCGAACACTAGCAGGAGCCACTGCTTAGTTAGGAGTTTAATATGTTTGTAGATGAAGTGGAAATTCGCGTTGAAGCTGGTAAAGGTGGAGACGGTTGTACAGCTTTTCGTCGTGAAAAATATGTTTCCATGGGTGGACCATATGGAGGCAACGGTGGACATGGAGCTGATATAATTTTTAAAGTGGATGAGGGACTTCATACTTTATTAGATTTAAGATATCAAAAGATGATAAAAGGGTCTAATGGAGAAAATGGAAGAGGTAAGAATCAGCACGGTAAAGGTGCTGATCCTCTTATTGTTAAGGTCCCTTTAGGAACGGTTGTTACGGATTTAGATACTGGCTTTGTTTTAGCTGATTTATCTCATAAAGATCAAGAAGAGATAATTGCTAAAGGAGGCCGTGGCGGTAGAGGTAATACGGCCTTTAAGACACAAACTAATACAGCACCTGATTACTCTGAAAAAGGGGAAGAAGGAGAACACAAAGATTTAAAAGTAGAAGTTAAAATGTTAGCTGATGTTGGGCTTGTAGGATTACCTAGTGTTGGTAAAAGTACCATTATTTCATGTGTTTCTAAATCAAAACCTAAAATAGCAGCTTATCATTTTACTACTTTGAACCCTAATTTAGGCGTTGTTAAAGCTACTGATGGGCGTAGTTTTGTAATGGCTGATTTACCGGGACTTATTGAGGGTGCCAGCAAGGGAGAAGGTTTAGGAGATAAATTCTTAAGACATATTGAAAGAACACGAGTAATTGCTCATGTTATTGATATGGCTGGTAGTGAAATGAGAGATCCTTATGAAGACTATTTATTAATTAACAAAGAATTAGAAGAGTTTAATCCTAAATTATTAGAAAAACCAATGATTGTTGTTGCTAATAAGATGGATTTAGATGGAGCTAAAGATAATCTTATAGAATTTAAGAAGAAAGTAGATTGTAAAATATTTGAAGTAAGTGCTGCTACTAATAGTGGACTTCAAATAGTGGTTGATTATTTAGCAGACCTTTTAGATACTATCCCTATCACACCTTTGTATGAGGATAATCAAATTGAAAGTCATGTCCTTTATAAATTTAAAAAGGAAGAACCTTTTAAAATTACTCGTGAAGATGAAGATTTGTGGGCAATTTCAGGTGATGAGATTGAAAGAATCTTTAAAATGACAAAGTTTTCTAGTGATGAAGCTGTTTATCGTTTCTCTAAAAAACTACGTCGAATGGGAATTGATGATAAACTTAAGGAATTGGGTGCTAAAGATGGAGATCAAGTACGTATCCTAGATTTCTACTTTGATTATAAAGATTAGTGAAAATAATAGAAAAGATGATATATCATCTTTTTTTATTAGAATATATAATATGATGAGTAAAGACAAAAATCTAATTATATAATGTTAGAAGTAGATATAAAAAAGTTGCATTTTCAGCCAATTTGTGTTATAATTATGCAAATTTGTGGGGTGTTAGGTATGAAATATAATATTGTAGATATGATTGATTCTTTTATAATCAATAATAATTTAGGATGTTTGTCAGTTTGTCAAAAATTTTGTCTTCAAAAAATGATGACTACATTAATAGAAGAGTTTGAGGGTTTAAGAATTGATGGAGACCTTCCAAGACTTAATACCGATACTTTTTATCATAAATGTGAAGGGATAAATACTGATAAAATAGAGATTTGGCTAAGAAATAGAAAAGAGCAAAAATTCTTTTTAACTATTAGCAATGAAAAAATTACTATGGTTGAAGCTCAAAAATGTGCTGATATGAATGGAAATTTTTATAGCCTACAATTACCTAGTGGTTTTTCTTTAGAATTAGACGTTAAATCAACAGGAAGATGTTATAAATTAAATACTAGTTGTAATGATTATTTAATTTCAATCGAAAAAGATTCTGATTGTAATGCTGCAATTACTATTAGAATATATGACAAAAGTAAAATAGATAATCAAGGTAGCATTGTTGGCCTAGAGCCTTTAGATGAAAGACAGGTTGAAATTGATCTAAAAAATGGAGTTGTTTTAGCATGTCCTCATAGAAGAAATTTATTTGGAATTCCACCAGAGATAAAATCAGTTTTATCATATGGTCAAATAATTACACCATATTTTTTGGGAAAAGTATATGCAGCCTTCTATAAACAAAATCATAGAACTAGAGACACTTTAGTTATTCAACTAAAGAAATATGGTGACAAAAAAGATAAAGTATATAGGTTAAGAGATAAAGAAATATGTTGGGTTGAAGATATGCTAGACTCTAAATTAGAAATTCTTGAGGGTTTAGAACTTGACGAAGATTTTAGCGATGTATATCCAGAAGAAAGAAATACTTTTATTGTAAAAAATGCAAAGGGTAAAAGATTTAAATTATCACTTCTTAACCAATCTTTAGAATTGTTTGAATTGCCAGATAGTATTAAAAAACATGATTTGCATAATTTTGATAGTAGTATAATGTGCTATCATAACGCATTTATGTTGCGCTATACTCCAACAGACTGTAGAATTAAGTATGTTTCTGGTGATGATGTGGTTTCTGTTAATGCAAATCATTTAGATATTAAAACAAAAAGAGATGGACTAAATCCCATAGGTGAAGTAATATATGACGTTGACTTATATACAAATACAGCTGATTTGTCTTTTCCAACGGGAGTTTTTACCAGTAGATGTGGTATGATTGTGGTAGAAAAAAATCCAGAAACAGGAAAACGTGAAGAATATGTTGTGAAAGAACCAAATATGATTGAAAGTGATTATTCTGGCAGATTTACAATTGCTAGCAATTATGGAGTAGGTGATATTGAAGAAACAAAAAAACCTGGTTTAGTCGTTGATCTAAATCGTAAACCTATGTTTTCACTAGGAAATGAACCGGTAGAACATATTAGAGTTCCAAATCTTATGCGACGAATTGGAGAAGCAACTAGGGATAAGTATTATATGGATTTTCCAAGTAATCATATTAGTGATGCAGTAAACAAATAGGATTTATCCTATTTTTTTATGCTAAATATATACGTATTTAGAAAAAATAATTTTAAATTAATATAAAATATTGCAATATTTTATATTTTATATGTTATAATTTTAGTAAAGTAAAAAATTGAGGTGCATATTATGAAAGATATCCATTTTTTAGAGAATAATGGTGTAAATATACCTAAAAGTTTAGAATTGTTTGGAGATGCTGATACTTATAATGAAACTATTGGAGAGTTTTTAGTAGGAATTCATTCTAAAATTAATCAATTGATTAAGCAGATGAACGCTAAAGATTTTGTTAATTATTCTGTTACTGCTCACTCTATGAAAAGTGATGCTAATACATTTGGTTTTACTACGCTTGCTGAGATGGCTTCTGAGCATGAGTTAAAAAGTAAAGCAGGAGATTTTTATTATGTTACAACACATATTAATGATTTGATTACAGAGACTAATAAAGCTATTTTACTTATTCAAGATTATATGGGTGATGATAATACTGTTGGTGGAGAAGATAAATCTTCAGATGAGGCTAATGAAATAGTTAACGAAGATGTATTTACTAGAAAAACAATATTAGTAGCTGATGATTCTAATATTATTCGTAACTTTGTAAAGAGAATCTTTAGTGATAAATATTATGTAGCAACTGCTGAAGATGGAGAAGAAGCTATTAGAATTATAAAAGCTAATAAAGATAATGATTTTATTGAAACTATTTTACTTGATTTAAATATGCCTAAAGTAGATGGCTTTGCAGTACTTGATTATATGAGGGAAAATCATTTATTCCGTAAAATGCCTGTATCTATTATTTCAGGTGATTCTTCTAAAGAAACAATTGATAAAGCTTTTCAATATGAAATAGTTGATATGTTAGGAAAACCATTCAATGAACAGAATGTTAAATCTGTTGTTGAGAAGACTTTGATTTATAGTGGTAAAGACAATTAAAAAGATCTATTAAAGATCTTTTTTTAGTTTTAGTTTATCTCCTATTTTGTAGTTTTTTACTGTATTTAGGGGAAGATAATATATATTATATTTTCTTTTTAATATACCTAGTTTTTCTGATTTAATATTTTCTATTACTTTTACTATTTTTTCTTCTTCATCAGTTATTAATATATCTACTTTTTGACAGAAATAGTAAGTGGACCATATTCTTTTATTTGGTATTTTTATTCCATAAGTAATAGGTTCTAAGACGAATTTTAAAGATTTTAATTGTTGCTTTAAAGATAGGTATTCTTTTACTTCTATTTCTTTTTTATTACATTTTAAAATCATAATTATTTCACCACTTTTAGTTTAACAAATCTTAGGCTATTTGGAAAGATAATGGGTTGGAAGTTTTTAAATAATATGGTATTATATATACGTATGTGAGGAGGAATTTTAATGAGTGGACATTCTAAGTGGGCAACAATTCATAGAAAGAAAGGATTGTTGGATCAACAACGTGGTAAAATTTTTCAAAAATTAGCAAAAGAAATTATGGTAGCTGCTAAAGGGGGAAGCCCTGATCCTAGTCAAAATGCAGCGCTACGTTTAGCAGTTGATAAAGCAAAGGCACAGAATATGCCTAAAGATAATATACAAAAAGCAATTGAAAAGGCTACTGGTGGTGCCGATGGCGCAAATTATGAAAATGTTCGTTATGAAGGATATGGACATGGTGGAGTAGCTTTTATGGTAGATTGTTTAACAGATAATCGTAATCGTACAGCTTCGCAAGTTCGTAGTTGCTTTACTAAAGCTGGTGGGAATCTTGGGACTGATGGTTCTGTAAGTTATTTGTTTGAAAGAAAAGGTTCTATAGTAATACCTGCTGATTATGATGAAGATACTATGATGATGGTTGCTTTGGATGCAGGAGCTAGTGATTTTGAAAAAGTAGAAGATACTTATGTTATTACTACAGATCAAAATGCTTTTACAGCAGTAAGAGATGCTTTAGAAGAAAATTCAGTTAAAGAGTTTTTAGAGTGTGAACTTACTTATGTTCCTACTATGGAAGTTACATTAGATGAAGAAGGTATGGAAAAAGTAATTAAATTAGTAGATTCTTTAGAAGAATTAGATGATGTTCAAGATGTGTACTATAATTTAAAAGAGGAATGATTATATGGATAAAGAGGCTAAAAAGGTAATTAATAAAATTAATAATGAATTAAAAGTATACATCAATGAATCTAGTTTTATTTCATTAAAATGTCGTAATAAAGTATTGGATTTTTTTGGAGAAGAATTTAAAGTTAAATTAGATACTGATCGCTATCAAAATGTTGATTTATCTATATTAGATGATTTTACTATTTTATGTAGAGAAGATGTATATGTTCCGGATGAATCTATTTCCTCTATAGAAGAATTAGAAGAGAGATATCATAGATTTCAAGAGAAGGCTGATAGATTAATTAAAAAGAAAGATATAGATTTTGATTCTAAGAGAAATACTAATGCTCTTATTAATTTATTATTTGTTATCTTTTTGTTTTTACTATTAATTGGTATTTTTGCTTTAGGACTTATTGCTTTCTTTAGAGGGGATTATTTAGATTGCTTATGGTTTCTTTTTATGTTTTTACCTGTAGTTGTTCCTAAGCTAAAAAATAATTTACAAAACCGTATAGGTTTAGCAAGAGATTATTTGAAAAGTATTATTAAGAAAGTTAAATGACTTTCTTTTTATTTGTTTTAATTTTTTTTTATAGTATAATAAATAAAGGTGGTTTTTATGAGTAAAGCGTTGAGGGCTCCTTGGAAAAAGTTTTATGAGGAAGAAAAGGAACATTTAGAATATCCGGATTTTTCAGCTTATAAGTTGATTGAATATACGGCTTTAAAACATTTAAATAATATTAGTTATAACTATTATGGAAATCAAAAGACTTATCATGAGTTTTTAAAACAAATAGATGAAGTGGCAAGATCATTAAAGATGATGGGGGTTAAACATAAAGATGTTGTTTCTATTTGTATGCCTAATACTCCTGAAGGGATTATTGCGTTTTATGCGGTTAATAAGATAGGGGCTGTTTCTTCTATGATTCATCCTTTGTCTGCGGAAAATGAGATTAAGAATTACTTAAATATTTCTAAATCAGAGTGGTTAATTACAATTGATTTTGCTATTCCAAAAATTGATAAAATACTAAACGAAACTAAGATTAAAGAAGTAATATATGTAGGAGTAGGGGAATCTATGCCACCTATTAGTAAATCTTTATATGCTACTTTTACAATACGTAAAAATATTATTCCTAAAACTATTAAGACATTAAATCCTAGTACTTATATTAATCATTCAAATAAAAAGAAGATTAGTTGGAAAGAGTTTTTAAAAATAGGAAAAGAGTATACTAAAGAAATAGAAGATGAATTTAAAGGTAAAGACTTAGCAACTATTTTATATTCAGGTGGTACTACTGGGACTCCTAAGGGAGTTAGATTAACTAATTTAAATTTAAATGCTTCAGCGATGCAAAATTTTGAACATGTTGGATGTTTAAAAGCAAATGATAAAGTTTTAGCAATTATGCCTATATTTCATGGGTTTGGATTAAGTGTTTGTATTCATTGCGTACAATACTTTGGTGGTACTAGTATTTTACTGCCACAATTTAATGCTAAGACATTTGATAAGATTATGAAAAAATATGAACCTAATGTTATAGTGGGAGTACCTACATTGTTTGAAGCAATGCTAAGTAATAAAAGTCTTTCACATATGAATCTTAATTATTTGACATGCGTTATTTCTGGAGGAGATACACTATCTACTGATTTAAAAAGTAGATTTGATGAGTGGCTTAATAAACATCATTCACCCACTACTATTAGGGAAGGCTATGGATTAACAGAGTGCTGCGCAGCAAGTTGTTTTACGCCTTTAAATCATTATAAACCTGGTAGTATTGGTATTCCTTATCCAGATACTTACTATAAAATTGTTCAAGCTGGTACTGATAAGGAATTGCCTTATGGTACGAGTGGAGAAATTGTTATTCATGGTCCTACTGTTATGGAGGGATATATTAGAAATAGAAAAGAAACAAAACAAACTTTAAAAAAACATAAAGATGGTCGTATTTGGCTTCATACAGGGGATGAAGGGTTTATGGATGAAGATGGTTTTGTTTACTTTAAAGGCCGTTTAAAAAGAATGATTATTACATCCGGTTATTGTGTATATCCTAATAATATTGAGAATGTTATTGATTCTCATCCAGATGTAAAGATGAGTTGTGTTATAGGAATACCTCATCCTTATAAAGTTACAGTTGCTAAGGCTTTTATTGTTTTAAAAGATGGGTTACAAGAATCATCTGAGATACTTGATTCTATTAAAGAATTAGTAGAAAAGAATTTAGCTCGTTTTTCTTGGCCATATGATTATGAATTTAGGAGTGAACTTCCTAAGACCTTGGTAGGAAAGATTGCATATAACGTTTTAATACATGAAGAAGAAATGAAAAATGGTAAGAATAAGTTTGATAATAGTGATATGTTAGAACAAGTTGAAGAAGAAGATAATGTAAATGATTAGAATTTTTGTTCGATAACATTGCTTATATAAATTTTATATTCTATAATAATTATGGAGGCATGTAATATGTATGATTATATAATTGGAAAAGTTACTAGAATACTTAATAATGCGATTGTGTTAGATAACAATGGTATTGGTTATTTAATTCATGTTTCTAATCCATATTCTTTTGAAATTGGTAATGAATATAAAGTTTTTGTATACCAACAAATTATGGAAGATGAACATCTTTTGTATGGTTTTAAGACTATTGAAGAGAAGGACTTGTTCCTAAAACTTATTAGTGTTAAAGGATTAGGATGTAAGATGGCTCTACCTATTTTAGCAGTTGGTTCTACTAATGGAATAATGGATGCGATAGAGAGAGAAAATGTTTTATATTTAAAGAAATTTCCTAAGATTGGAGATAAATTAGCAAAACAAATTATACTTGATTTAAAAGGAAAACTTGAATTTATTGGAGTAGGTATTTCTGATGATATAGTGGATACTGAAAATGAATTAAAAGAAGTGTTAATTGGACTTGGTTATAAAGAAAAGGAAATTAAACCAGTACTTGCTAGAGTGGATACTAGTTTAACTATAGAGGAACAAGTAAAAGATGCGTTAAAATTATTATTAAAATGATAAGGGGGATTTATGAAAGAAGAGAGTATTGTTAAAAATTATGAGTTATTTGATGATAATATTTTAGATAATACGATTCGTCCTGAAACGATTGATGAATATATTGGGCAAAATGATGTAAAAGAAAATATTAAAGTATTTGTTAAAGCAGCTAAGATGAGAGATGAGTCATTAGATCATGTTTTGCTATATGGCCCTCCAGGGCTTGGTAAAACAACATTAGCTTTTATAATTGCTCATGAATTAGGAGTAAATATTAAGACTGCTAGTGGGCCTAGTATTGAGAAGAGTGGAGATTTAGCAGCAATTTTATCTTCTTTAGAAAAAGGGGACGTTTTATTTATTGATGAGATTCATAGAATGCCGCGTTATATTGAAGAAATATTATATCCGGCAATGGAAGATTTCTCATTAGATATTATTGTTGGTAGTGAAGGTAATAGTAGAAATATTAAGATAGATTTACCACCATTTACTTTAGTAGGTGCTACTACTAGAGCAGGAGATTTAAGTGCTCCACTAAGAGATCGCTTTGGGATTATTAATAAATTACAATTTTATTCAGTTGAAGAACTTACTGATATTGTGAAAAGAACAGCAAGAGTTTTGGATACAGAAATTGATGAAGACGCTGCAGTAGAATTGGCAAAAAGAAGTAGGGGGACTCCTCGTATTGCAAATCGTTTATTTAAAAGAGTAAGAGACTTTGCTATGGTAGAAGGAAATGGAGTTATTACTTTAGAGGTTATGAATAATTCTTTAGATCGATTAAAAGTTGATAAGATGGGATTAGATAATACAGATAGAGATTTGTTGCTGGCTATTATTAATCGTTTTAATGGAGGCCCTGTTGGCGTAGAAGCTTTAAGTAGTTCTATTGGTGAAGAAGTAACTACTATAGAAGATGTTTATGAACCTTATTTATTACAAATGGGCTTATTAAAAAGAACTTCTAGAGGAAGAGTTGTAACAGATAAGGCTTATGAAGTATTAGGAATTGAGAAGAAGACAAAAGATAATAAATAATATACTACCCCCTATAATAAATTGTTGTAAAACCTCTTCTTTTGTGGTATAATATGTGAGCAAGTTGAGGTGATACTATGGCATTTGATTGGAAAAACTATGTGCCATCAATTGGTGATGAAAGATACAAAAAATCCCCTTTTAAACCTGCTATTGATTTTTTAAGGGTTTTGTACTATGCCCATTATTCTGTTGACCCTAGTATTAATCATGTAGACGATAATGTAGTCTTTTATGACCCTTCTTTACCAATTTATGGAGAGTGTTATTCTGTTAGAGGGAAATTCCCTTTCAGGATTTTTTTTCAAAGTAAGTATGATGGTTGTTTGCCCGATGATACTTGGACTATTGCTATAAAAGTTGATGATAAAAATTTAAATGATGATAATTTAATTTTTGCAATTTCTTTAATTAATAGATTTACTGGGAAAAATCCTAATTTAATTGTTTCAGATATGAAAGAATCTAAATCCGAAACTACAATAGCCTTTATTTCTAAAATGGATTTAATATGTGAGGCTATGGGGGAATCAAAATCTTATCTTGATTTCTTTGAACGTTTATGTGACAATAATTGCCGAAATATAATTTATATTGGTGATGATATGAAAATAGGTGTTAGTGAAGATATCATAAATAAAGTAAATAGTGATTTTGTTGAGCGTCATAAAGAAATATTATCTGATGTTTTCCATATAAAATTAGATGAGCTAGAAATACGTAATGAATTTATAAGAGGGAAGCTATTAATTAAAAAAGGTGGGCCATATATTCCTAATGTAAATGAATAATACTGATTAAATAGTGCTTTTGAATGGAGTGATAGTATGTCTACGGATGATTTTGATTATGATTTACCAGAAGAATTAATTGCCCAAACACCTTTAGAGGTTAGGGATTCTTCAAGGTTATTAGTATTAAAAAGAGATACTGGAGAAGTAGATCATAAGAAGTTTACAGATATAATTGATTATTTAGAAGAAGGGGATACTTTAGTTTTAAATGATACAAAAGTATTACCTGCTAGAATTATTGGGGTTAAAGAAGATACTGGAGCAGTTGTTGAATTGTTACTTTTAAAAAACTTGAAAGATGATTTTTGGGAATGTTTAGTTAAGCCTGCTAGAAGAATAAAAGTTGGAACTATTGTGTCTTTTGGAAATGGTGAATTAAAGGCTAGATGTACGCAAGAACTAGATGAAGGTATTCGTCATTTTGAGTTAATATATGATGGTATATTACTAGAAATACTAGAAAAGTTGGGTACTATGCCACTACCTCCATATATTCATGAAAAATTAAAAGATCAATCTCGCTATCAAACTGTTTATGCTAAAGAAGTGGGTAGTGCTGCGGCACCTACGGCAGGGTTACATTTTACGGAAGAATTACTTGATAGAATTGAAAAAAAGGGTGTAAATATTTGTAAGATTACTCTACATGTTGGATTAGGTACTTTTAGACCGGTTACTGTTTCTAATGTAGAAGAGCATGAAATGCATAGTGAGTATTATACTATGAGACAGGAAGTTGCAGATTTATTAAATGAGACTAAGAGAAAAGGAAAAAGAATAATTGCGGTAGGGACAACAACTACTAGAACACTTGAAACTATAATGAGAGATCACGAAGAATTTGTTGAGACTTCAGGATGGACTAATATTTTTATTTACCCTGGGTTTAAATTTAAAGCTATTGATGCTTTAATTACAAATTTTCATTTACCTAAGTCGACATTAGTAATGTTAGTTAGTGCTTTTTCTTCAAAAGAAAATATACTAAATGCCTATCGTATTGCGGTTGAAGAAAAATATAGATTCTTTTCGTTTGGAGATGCGATGTTTATATATTAAAAGAGTTTAAGAACTCTTTTTTTTGATTTATATAGCTTTTTGTGATATAATAGCGACGTTAAGGGAGTGGTATAGTGAATTTACGGCAATCTTTTCCTGGACAATTTATTACTATTTCGCCTGCTGAATTATCTGCGCTATGCCAAGAGCGAAATCAAATATTGTTTCGTTTGAGAAAAGGGACTGACGATTATGATAATGATTTGGAGCGATTGTTTGAAATCAATCAATTTTTATCTTCTTGCCGAATTATATCTACTAGCGAAATAAGAAATGATTCTATTGGTTTTGGGACATCGTTTGTTGTCTCAGATTTATTCGGAGATACAAATTATGTTTTCACAGAAGGAACCTTAGCATCTACTGAGTTTTTATCATATATGGATTATTCTACTTATGGATCTTTGAATGTTAATGATTATGTTGATTTGCCAGAACAAAATGGGTTAAAACTCGTGGGGAAAATTACTAGTATTCAGCGAGAAATGGATACTTTAATTATTAAGGATATTGGAGATTTTTGTTCACGTATTTCTAGAGAAGCTTCAAAGGCCAATGCTGTGCTCAGAAAGGATTCTGTTGTTTATGATAGACATTATTCTCTTACACCTTCACAACTAATGCTTTTGCAAAATAATTACGCTACGTTATTAGCAAACCCAAGAGATCGTAGTATGGTTAGCAAGTTAGGATATGTAACTACACTATTAAAAAGTGATGTCGTTAGATTTTTATCTGAAGGCGAAAGCATAGGGTTTGGGTCTCTTGTTAATCTTGAAGTAACTGATAAAAAGAGAAATTGTTCTAGGCGTTTTGTTGGAGAATATATTGCGAAAGCCGCTTCATATGAGACTATAGATAACTATATAGAGTGGATTTCTAATATGGGATATAGGCTTTTTGGATTGAAAGCAGGAGATAGTTTTGAATTTAGGAAAGCAGGAAATCTTTATTCTGTAAAAGTGTTGGGGGTAAATAATACTTATCCTCGGCAGATAAAAAATGGTGCTGTTACGGGTAGATCTATCGAGGCATTTCAATATATCAAAAGATTTTAAATTATTGTTTTAAGGGAGTGATAGTATGGAAGCTTTTTATGGTTTTTATGATGGTGATTATATTGTTATATCGGCACCTGAGTTACAGGCGTTATGTAGTGAGAGAAATGAAATACTATATCGTTTAAAGCCTGATTCTCCTACATTTGATAAAGACGTTGAGAGATTATATGAAATTAATGCGTATTTAACTTATGGCAGGCTTCAATTTGCTAAAGAATTACAGAAAGATACTATTGGATATGGTACTAAATTTAATGCGTGGCTTCCTGAGTGTGAATTAAGTGAATATATTTGTACTGAACGACAAATTGTGCCTGAGAGTACTTTTTTAAGTATGGATAAAGCTACTTATGGTACTGATTTTTTTGGTAGAACTGGTGATGATATTTTTAACTTACCTGGTGAGGGTGGGGAGGCAATGCTTTTTGGTATTATAGATAATCCTGTGAAATACTATATTAAAGGAGATATTAGTGCTAACAGCCGGTGTTGTTCAATGGGGAAAGCAGATATTAAGAAGCTAAAACAAAATCCAGCAAAATATCGTAGGTTTTTCTCTATGACTAGGTCTCAATTGATACTTTTACAAAATGAAATTGATTTTTTATATAGTCTTGAGCCTACTCAACATATAAAAAATTTACTTACTGTTCGGAAGAGTTATATTGATAGAGGGATAATTGATTGTTTACCAAGTGATGAAACAATAGGGTTTGGATCACTTGTATATCTTCATGTGGTAGATGGTAAGAATATATCTAAAAAGTTTGTGGTTGAGTATGCGCCTCGAGCTCTTTCTAAAGAGCCGAAAAATTGTTATGCTGAATGGGGGAGCCCTATGGGATATCCACTTTTAGGTTTAGATGCAGGAAAACAATTTCGCTTTTATGTAGGAAGTACACTTTATGGTGGTAAAGTATTGGGTGTTAATAATACATATGCAAGTTATCCAGAATTTTTCGACCCTTTTGGTACAACTGAAGAGGCGCGTCAAAAAGTTTTAAGGTGAAAGTAATGCACCTTTTTTTTTGATTATGATATAATTATGTAGAAGTTGAGGGGATAATATGAAAGTAAAATATCATTTGTTAAAAGAAGAAAAAAATACTAAAGCTAGGTTAGGTAAGATAGAAACTAATTATGGTACTTATGAAACCCCTATGTTTATGCCTGTTGGGACACAGGCTACGGTTAAGACTCTTTCTCCAGAAGAGGTAAAAGAATGCAAGGCAGGTATTATTTTAGCTAATACTTATCATTTATGGCTTAAACCAGGTGAAGATGTAGTGTTTTAAAAATATATACAATGGGGATTCTTTACTTTTAACTCCTGAAAAGTCTATTGAGATACAAAATAAATTAGATAGTGATATTGCGATGAGTTTTGATGAATGTGTTGGTTTCCCTCATACTAGAGAATATGTAGAAGAGAGTGTAGAGAGGACACTTCGGTGGGCTAAGAGAGGTAAGGATGTATTTGCTAATGATAGGCAATCTTTATTTGGAATTGTGCAGGGAGCTGAATTTGAGGATTTAAGGAAACATTGCGCGGAAGAACTGGTTAAAATGGACTTTGATGGTTATAGTATTGGTGGTACGGCGGTTGGAGAGGCTAAAGATTTGCAGTATTTGCAAGTAGAATATTCTTGTAAATATTTACCTAAAGATAAGGTGCGTTATTTGATGGGAGTAGGAGATCCAATTGATATAATAGAAAATGTTATTAGAGGTGTTGATATATTTGATTGTGTTGCACCTACTAGACTTGCACGTCATGGACATTATATGACTATGGATGGGAAGTTTAATATTAAGAATGCGCGTTTTAAAGAAGATTTTACGCCTATTGAAGAAGAGTGTGATTGCTATGCATGCAAGCATTATACAAAAGCTTATATTCATCATTTAATTAGAGCAGAAGAAACATTTGGACAGAGATTATTATCTATTCATAATATAAGATTTTTAATTCGTTTAACGGAAGACATTCGTAAGGCTATTCAAGAAGATAGGTTATTAGAATATAGAGATGCATTTAAAGATAGATATTATAAGAATTAATTAAAAGACTAATTAAAGTCTTTTTTTTGTTATGTAAAATATTTAAAAAGTTTAAAATTGTGTTTTCAATTACTCAAGTCTGTGCTAAAATATTATCTAGGATAAGATAAAAAAGGAAGGTTGTTATATGGGTTTATTTGGTTCTAAAGATAAAAATAATAAACCGGTAGAAGCAGAACAAACTGCTCCTGCAGCTACTGATGGAGTAACTGTAGTTTCAAATGAGCCTTCTGCTCCTCAAGCTGAATCTTCTACTCCTCAAGCTGAAGCTCCTGTGGCACCCGCTGAAGTGGCAAATAATGTTGAAGTTTCAGTTGGAGCTAATGAGGGAGTTGATCCTAATCAGGAACAGGATTTAAGTTCAGTAACACCTGTTTCACCTGAGATTAATTATAATAATACTATTCCTGGAGCGGCTGGCTCTAATCAACCAGATTATAATAATGCTGGACTTGGTGGCGGTGGTTCTATACAGCCAACGTCAGGAGAAGAGGAAAATCCAGAAAATCCTGATGGCAAGCCTTCTAAGGTTG
The DNA here is from genome assembly GCA_902780585.1 of uncultured Erysipelotrichaceae bacterium. Lineage (GTDB taxonomy): Bacteria > Bacillota_I > Bacilli_A > RF39 > UBA660 > UBA3789. The sequence continues at coordinate 19,792 of CACZGA010000010.1, forward strand.
CTCGACCAATGATTGCATATAAGTATACAATTATTAATTCTCTTGGAAAAAAAGAAACTGGCTTCTTTGATGCTGAAAGTGAAGATGATGTTCGTAATTTCATGTCATCAATGGAGTTCCAAGTATTAGAGGTTAAGAAGAGAAGTACTTTTGATATGGAAATCGGTGGTACTAAATTTGGTGCTAATGATTTGTCATTCTGTCTTACGCAGTTGTCAACTTATTTAAAAGCTGGTATCCCTTTAGCTGATTCAGTTTGTATCTTGGCTAAACAATCTAGGAAACCAGGAATTAAGAAGAGTTTTTTTCAATTGGTTTATGAATTGCTACGTGGTGAAAGTTTATCTGATGCCATGATAAAACAGGGTAAAGTATATCCTAAATTATTAATAAACATGGTAAAGACAGCTGAAATGACAGGTGATTTACCTTCTATTTTGGATGATATGGCTGAGTATTATACTTCTATGGATCAAACTCGTAAACAGATGAAATCAGCTATGACTTATCCAATTGTCGTATTGTTTATAGCTTTTGGTGTTTTGATTTTCATGTTAACTTACTTAGTACCACAGTTCTCTTCAATGTTTAAAGAGAATGGTTCTGAATTACCAGCATTGACTAGATCAATCTTAGCTGTTAGTGAGTTTATTAAGAATGATTGGTATTTTGTATTACTAGGAATTGCGGTAGTAGTTGGTACTTTTGTTACATTATTTAAGAAAGTTCAAAAATTTAGGGAAACTATTCAGATAATGTTAATGCACCTTCCAGTTATTAAAAATATTATCATTTATAATGAGATTGCTAACTTTACAAAGACTTTTGCATCTTTATTAAACCATGGTGTTTTTATTACTGATAGTATGGAAATCTTGTCAAAGATTACTAATAATGAAGTTATGATTAGAATTATAAATAAAACTATGGAGAATTTAGGTCGAGGTGACTCTATTTCTTCTGCGTTTAAAGGTGAGTGGGCTATTCCCGTTGTTGCTTATGAAATGATTGTTACTGGTGAAAGTACTGGTCAATTAGGTCAAATGATGGAGAAAGTTGCTAGTCACTTCCAAATGCTTCATAAGAACGTTATTGATCAGATGAAGAGTTTGGTAGAACCAATATTAATCTGTTTCTTGGCAGTTATAGTTGGTATAATATTAATGTCTATTATTGAACCAATGTTCTCAATTTATAGTCAAGTTAAATAAAGGAGGTAATACAGATATGAATTTAGCGTTTCTGATTATCTTTTTTGTTTTGGGACTATATATGGGTTCTTTTTATACAGTAGTTGGGCTTAGATTACCAAATCATGAAAACTTTATTTCTAGTCGTAGTTATTGTGATACTTGCCATCATACTTTATCATTATTGGATATGGTGCCGGTATTTTCCTATTTATTTTTAAAAGGAAAGTGTAGATATTGCAAATGTAATATAGATGGTTTATCTACTTATATGGAGATATTTACAGGAATACTTTTTGCTTTAAGTTATTTTGTATTTGGTATTTCATATGAATTATTAATTGCTTTAGGTATTGTTACTATGCTTATTACTATTTCAGTTTCTGATATGAGGTATTATATTATACCGGATGAGATATTAGTATTTTTTAGTGGCTTTTTTCTAATAATTATTACAATTAGTAAAGGGGTATCTGCTACTATATGGGCATTATTGGGTGGTTTAATATTATTTTTATGTATGTATGGTATTATGTTACTTGGAAATTTTCTCTTCAAGAAAGAAACTCTTGGTGGAGGAGATATTAAAATGATGTTTGTATTTGGTATTGTTATTAATCCTTTACTTGGTTTATTTGCTATATTTTTAGGGAGCGTTTTAGCATTACCTTTATCATTTTTCTTAATGGTAAAGAAGAATCAGAAAATAATCCCTTTTGGGCCTTTCTTATTAATTAGTTTTGCTTTTATTTATTTTACTAGAATAGATATTTCTAAAATAGTTGATTTTTTAAGATTACTTTAGTAGTCTTTTTTTTTCTTTTTATGTTATTATAATTTTAGGTGGTGAGGCTATGAAAAATATTACTGTATTACCAGCTGATACTTATACTGTTATTAATAAAACTATGTTAAATGATAAAGATAAGAAAATACTTTCTATGTTATATCAACCTATTATTGGGAATACAGCAGTTAGTCTTTATTATACTTTATTAGATGATTTAGATAAGCAAGAAGTTATGAGTGATGATTTTACTCATTATCATTTAATATGCACTATGCAATTAAAATTAGAAGATATAGTTGTTGCTAGAGAAAAGTTAGAAGCTGTTGGCTTATTAAAGAGTTATTTTAAAAAAGATAGAATACAACAGTATGTTTATTTATTATATTCACCTATATTACCAGCTGAGTTTTTTAATCATCCTATTTTAAATGTCGTATTGTTTAATAATTTGGGTAAAAAAGAATATGAAAAAGTACTTTCTTATTTTAAGGTGCCTAGAGTTTCTTTAAAAGATTTTCAAGAAGTTACGGCTTCTTTTGATGAGGTGTTTACTTCTACATTAGGTACAATTAGAGAAGTCGAAAATGATGTGAGAGATAGAGATTCTAATGATTTAGTTTTTCATAATAAAATTGATTTTAATATGATTATTGAGGGTATCCCAGAAAGTCAAAGGCATGATAGATGTTTCAGTGAAGATGTTAAGGAATTGATCCAGCAACTTGCTTTTATTTATAAATTAGATACTTATGCGATGTTGGGATTAATTAGAAATAGTCTCAATGAGAAAGGCTTTATTGATAAAACTTTGTTAAGAAAAAGTTGCCGGGAATATTATCAGTTTGATCATGCTGGCAATTTACCTACTTTAATTTATAACAAACAGCCTGACTTTTTGAAAAAGCCTGAGGGAGACTCTTCTAAATGGGCTAAAATGGTTTATACTTTTGAAAATATTACGCCATATCAATTATTAAAAGCTAAGTATAAAGGAGCAGAACCTACAGATAGAGATAAACGTTTAATTGAAAGTTTATTAATAGATCAAAAACTAGCTCCTGGAGTTGTTAATGTATTAATTAGTTATGTATTAAAAGTTAATCATGAACAATTAAAGAAAAGTTATGTTGAAACTATTGCGGGTCAATGGAAAAGACTTAATATTGAGACAGTAGAAGATGCAATGAGATATACTGAAAAAGAACATAAAAAGTTACATAAATTAGTAAATGATAAGAAAGATAATAAAACTACTAATAAGACGGAAGTATTACCAGCTTGGTTTAATCAAGAACAAAGTGTTGTTGAAACTACTGATGAAGATATTGAAGTTATGGATAATATATTAAAAGAACTGGTTTAGTTCTTTTATTTTCTAATGATTCATGGTATAATTTACCTAATAAAAGGATGGTTGAGTTATGAAAAAGACTTTTATTTTTGGACACAAGAAACCGGATACAGATTCTGTTATGTCGGCTATTGGTCTTTCTTACTTGAAAAACAAATTAGGAGAAAATACAGAGGCTAGAGTACTTGGTAATATTAATAAAGAATCAATGTATGCTTTAAAATATTTCCATATACCAGAACCTAAGTATTTAAATGATGTAAAACTACAACTTAAAGATGTGCATTATCATAAAGGCTTTTTTTTATCGGAAAATGCTAGTATTTATGATGGTTATCAAGTAATGTTAAGAGAGAGTGTAACGGGGTTACCGTTGGTAGATAATGATTGTCAATTTAAAGGTATGATTACTTTAAAGGATTTAAGTTATATATTAGTTAATGATAATGTAGATGATTTATATACTTCTTATGAAAACTTAATTAGGGTTTTAAAAGGTGAAGAAATTGTTAGAGCTTCGGAAGAAATTTCTGGGAAAATATTAGTGGCTGCTTACCGTAGTTCTACTTTTATGGATACAATAGATTTAAATGACAATGATATTTTAATTGTTGGAGATCGTCATAGTGTTATTGAATATGCTATTAATTGTAAGGTTAAAATGATTATTATATCTGGGGATTGTTATATTAAAGATGAACATGTTGAACTAGCAAGACAGAATAATGTAAGCATTATTAGAACTCCTTATGATACATATAGAGTTTCGGGATTAATAGTACTAACTAATTATATAAGAACGATGGTTAGTATTTTAAAACCTACGGTATTTTTAGAAACAGATTTCGTATCTGATATAATTGATGTTAATAATAAATTAAAACATACTAATTATCCTGTAATTAATAAGAATAATAAGTGTTTAGGTTTATTAAAAGTTACTGATTTAAGTGAAAAAACACCTAAAAGAGTTATATTGGTAGATCACAATGAAAAATTACAAAGTGCTGAAGGAATTGATGAAGCGGAGATAATTGAAATATTTGATCATCATAATTTAGGTAGTATTACAACTAATTATCCAATTAACTTTAGAAATATGTCTGTTGGTTCTACGTGTACAATTGTGTGCTCTATGTTTAGAGAAAGAGCGGTTGATATACCAGAAAATATTGCGGGGGCTTTATTATCAGGAATCCTTTCTGATACATTAATTTTGCGTAGTCCTACGGCTACTCCTAGAGATAGGGACTGTGTAGAGTATTTATCTGCTATTGTAGGAGTAAATTATGAAGATTATGGCATGAAACTATTTAAATCTGGTACATCACTTGAAGGTATGAGTAAAGAAGATGTATTATACAATGACTATAAACTTTATTCTGTTAATGATAAGAATTTTGCAATTGGGCAGTTCTTTACAACAAATTTTGATGAGATTGAAAAAGATATAGATGGTTATGTTGATGTTTTAGATCAAGTTATGGAAGCAAATCATTATGCATTAGTTTGTTTATATGTTACGGATATTATTAAGAATGGTAGTTATGTAATATTTAATCGTAAGGGTAGTGGAATTATGAATCTAATCTATCAAGATATTGTTGAAGAAGGATATTTCGTAGAAGGTTGTCTTTCTCGTAAAAAACATATTGTACCTGACATAATGGAAGTACTAGAGAATTAGGAGGTATTATGGTAGAAAAATTAGTTGGATTATTTGTATCTTTATTTGGAGGGTTATTAAAATTACCTTTTGGAAAAGAATTAATAGTATTTGCTATTTCTTTAATGCCTATACTTGAATTAAGAGGGGGGTTAATAGCAGCTTCATTGTTAGGGCTTCCTGCAGTTCCTAGTTATATCATTTCAGTTATTGGTAATATTATACCGGTACCATTTATTTTATGGTTTATTAATTCTATTTTAGATTATATGCGAGGTAGTAAACGTTTCTCTAAGGTTGCTAAATGGTTAGATAAAAAAGTAAATAAACATAAGAAGCAAATAGAAACATATGGTTTTTGGGGAATGGTTTTGTTTGTAGGGATTCCTTTGCCAGGAACAGGAGCTTGGACTGGTTGTTTAATTGCTTCGGTATTACATATGGATCGTAAAAAAGCCTTTTTAGGGGCAATGCTCGGTATATTTTTAGCTAGTATTATTATGATGGTTGTTTCTTTTGGGTTATTAAAGTCAATTATTTGATTTTAATAATCTTTTTTTCTTCCTTTTTTTTTGTAGTTTGTTATAATGATAATAGAGTAGGTGGTATTGAATGTTTTCATATTCCTTTTCTTTTTATTTATTAATAGATTTGTTTTTTATCTATTCTGTTATTGGCTATATTACTGAAATAATGAGTATTTATAGGTTTACTCATAAAGTTATTTTAAGCAGAGGCTATTTAATAGGACCTTATTTACCTATATTTGGACTTGGTTCTATTTTAATGATTACTTTATTAGAACCTTATAAAAATGATTTATTTGTTTTATTTGTTATGAGCTTAGTTATTTGCTGTTTACTTGAATATTTTACTAGTTTATTAATGGAGAAAATATTTAAATTACGCTGGTGGGATTATTCTGATAAGATGTTTAATATTAATGGTAGAGTATGTTTGGAAAATGGAGTTATGTTTGGGCTAGGTGGAGTTATTATTGTTAAATGTGTTAATCCTTTTTTATTGCAAGGGTTAATGTCTTTACCTGCTACTGTTGTTATAGTAAGTGGTATGGTTGTTAGTTGTATTATGATAGCGGATTTTATAGTTTCTACTTATACAGTTTTACAATTAAAAGTTGATTTATCGGCTTTTAAAGAAAAAGATTCTACTGTTCGTATAAAGAAAGAGATTATTGATTCTATTTTAAAATATCAGTTTTTTCATAGACGTTTATTTAAGGCATTTCCTAATATTACAGGAAATAAATATGTAGTTGAGTTTGAAAAAATGTCTAAAAAGAGAGAAAAGAGATTAAAGAGAAAAGAAGAAAAGAATAATAAGTAATACTTGGGTATTGCTTTTTTCATGACAATAATAATCTTATATGGTATTATGATGTTAGGAGGATGATTTAATGGAGTATCATTATAAAAGTGATATTGATCAAAGTATTTTTCGGGCTTATGATATAAGAGGAGTTTATCCAACAACAATAGATGAAGATACAGCTTATACTTTTGGGCTTGGTTTTGGAACACATATTCAGGGTTTAGGAATGAAAAAATGTGTAGTTGGACATGATAATAGACTATCTTCACCAGCTTTGTATGAGGCTATGATAGCAGGTATTACAAAAACAGGTGTTGATGTTATATCATTAGGACAATGTACTACGCCAATGTATTATTATGCTTGTATTTTATTAAAGGTTCCTAGTGGAGCAATGGTAACGGCTTCTCATAATCCTAAGGATGATAATGGAATTAAATTTGCTTTTGATGAAAAAGGTAATTGCAAAGGAGAGGAAATACAGGACTTTTTACAGGAATTATTAAAGGGAGAATTTTTAAGTGGAGAAGGTAAGGTTACCCCTTATGATATTGAACCTGGTTATATAGAGCTTTATAAAAATAATTTAAAGTTTGGAGATAGAAGATTAAAGGTAGTTTTAGATCCTGCGAATGGGGCAACTTCTAAAATATGTCGTAAAATATATGAGTTGTTTCCAATGGACTTAATTATTATTAATGAAGAAAGTGATGGTAATTTTCCTAATCATCATCCAGATCCTTGTATTGAGTCTAATTTAGAGCAATTAAAAGCTAAAGTATTAGAAGTAAAGGCGGATGTTGGAATATCATTTGATGGTGATGGGGATAGACTTGGTGTTGTGACAAATGAGGGTAAGTTTATCCCAACAGATATTTATATGATTATTATTGTACGTGATATTATTAATAAAGTACAAAATAAGAAATTCTTGTATGATGTTAAATGTTCTAAGAGTTTAAGTGATGAAATAGAGCGTTTAGGGGCTGAGTGTGTATGTTATCGTACTGGTAACTCTTATACTAAAGCTAAGGTAAGGGAAGATAAATTGCCTTTTGGTGGAGAGTTATCAGGACATGTTTATTTTAATGATCGTTGGCCTGGTTTTGATAGTGGTTTATATGCGGGACTTCGCTTATTAGAAATTATGTCATATACAGATAAAAGTATTGAGCAATTATTAGAAGGAATTAATCATTATTATTCTACCGAAGAAATTAAAATAGCTTCTACTGATCAAAAGAAAATAGAAGTTGTAGATAAGGTAATTAACTATGTAAAAGAAAAAGGTTTATCTTATAATGATATAGATGGTGTAAGAGTTGAATTTAATGATGGATGGGCATTAGTACGTTATTCTAATACTGGACCTAATATAACGGCTAGATTTGAGGCTAATACAGAGGAAAGACTTCAAAGCCTACAAGAAGAGTATATAGGTATTATTAATCAATTTAATCAATAGACTTTTATATTTGAAGACATGTCTTTTGATTAAGCTTTTGTTAACATAAAGCTTATTTATTAATCTGTTAACTAGTTTGTTAACAGGTTTTTTATTTACATTACAGTGTATAGTCTTTGATTTTCTATTACCGAAGTATTATTATTTATGGTATTATGATAAAAGGTTATGGTGATGTGTATGGCTATTTCAGAAATTGAATTTAAGAAAGAAAAAAAGATTTTTAGTAAAGTTCAAGCTTTATTGAATGAAACTATCGATACTTTGGGTCAAGGTGTATTTCAGGAAGAAGAGGAATTAGTAGAATTTAAAAAGATGATGTGGTCTGATTCTCATAGTTTTGATGAGGGTGAAATACAACAAGTAATGGCCGCAACTAGATTAGAAGCTGATAAAGTATTACAAAAACAAATATATTTTAAAAAATTACGTAAAATACAAGATAAACCTTATTTTGCTTCTATAGTATTTCAAGATGATAGTAATAAAATATATAATATTTATATGTCTTTAACTTATTTAAAAGATGATGATGGGAATAATATATTATATGACTGGCGTAGTCCTATTTGTAGTTTGTTTTATGACTATGAAATAGGTCCTTGTAGTTATTCGGCTCCTGGAGGTATATTTTCTGGTACATTAAAACGTAAAAGGCAGTATAAAATAGAAAACCAAAAATTATTAGGGGTATTTGATAATTCTTTAAATATAGATGATGAAGTATTACAAGATGTTTTAGCAGCTGAATCTAGTGATAAGATGAAAAATGTTGTTAATACGATACAACAAGAACAAAATAAGGTTATTCGAAATTTAGAAGATCATCATATTATAGTACAAGGTATTGCGGGTAGTGGTAAGACTACTGTTGCTTTACATAGAATTGCTTTTTTACTTTATCGCCTACCTAATTTAAATAGTAATAATATTTTAATTTTCTCTCCTAACCAAATATTTACTGAATATATTTCAGAAGTATTACCTTCTTTAGGCGAAGCTAATACATTACAGACTACTTTTGCAGATTATTTAGAGTCATTTATTACTGAATATAAAGGAATAGAGTCTTTTACGGACTTTGTATCGCGTTATTATTCTTATCAAGAGACTTTTCCAGAATTAGTTGAATATAAACAAAGTGATCAAATAATAAAAGATTTAGATGCTTTTTTAGAAGATTATATTAAGAGTTGTAAGTTTACTTCTTCTTTTTATGAAGGAGAAGCTCATTATATAGATTGTGATGAGATAAATGGTTATTTACATAATAAGTATAGTAGATTTCCATTATTTGAAAGAATGCATGAAATAGCAGAGAAACTATGTACTAATAATTATAAAGGTAGTCGTAAAAAGATTAAGACTTATGAAAAATTATTATACGAGAATAGTAATTTTAAAAAAGACTATAAAGCTATTATGAAGATGTTTTTTGAAAGTACTTTTTGTTCTATGAAAGTAGATGAAAAGACTATTAAATCTTTTATTAATGTAGATATTATACATTATGAAGATTCTTTAATATTTGCTTATATTAAGGGTACTTTAGAGGGCTTTTTATATGAAGCTAATATTAAACAAGTTGTGATTGATGAGGCGCAAGATTACAATAGATTACAATATTTAATTATTAAACAAATATTTAAGAAAGCAGACTTTACTATTTTAGGAGATATTAATCAAAATATTAATCCTTATTATCATTATGATTCATTAGAGTCATTACAAGAATTATTCTCTGAAGAGACAAGATATTTAGAGTTATTAAAGACTTATCGTTCTTCTCCTGAAATTATTGATTATACAAATAAGATATTAAATTTAAGACATGTTAATGCTATACGTAAAAGTACTAATAAACCTGTTTTGATAAGAAAAAATATTGAGTCATTAAAAGATACTTTAATTAAGGATATTGCTTTATTAAAGAAAAATTATAAGAGTGTTGCGGTTATTACAAAAGATAATAGAGAAGCAGAAATGTTATATGAGTTAATAAGTGATGTGGTACCTATATCTTTAGTAGATGCTGGTAGTAGAAAGTTTCATAAAGATTTAGTATTAATTCCAGCTTATGTTGCTAAGGGGTTAGAGTTTGATAGTGTTATTTTATATAATAATAGGGATAACTCTTATAAGAGTAATGAGAGAAATTTATTATATGTTGCTTGTACTAGAGCACAGCATGAATTATACATTTATAATTGATATGTTTTGACTTTTCCCTCTTTTTATGATATAATGTTGAAGTGTTTTGGAGGGGATAGTATGGCAAATAATAATAGTGTTACTAGAGAGGCTATTAAGAAATTATTAGAACTATATTTTAGAGATTGTGATGCTAAAATTGTAGCTAAAGATAAAGATGTAGAAGATTTAATAAGTAGGGCAAAAGAACAATGGTGTGATAATTTAGCTTGTTTGTGTGTTGAAGGGGGATATAGTTCTTCATTGTTGAAGGATAACGTTGGAGCATTTATTAAAATGTGTCCTTTTCCTATTCTTGGGGAAAACTCAAAAGAATATGCATGTGATTTATATGTTGATTGTGATGATGTTAGTAGAGATTTTATTGCGCAAGCTCTTATTTCAAAAAAGAAAAGGGGCTTTAAAATAGAGTACCCTAGTGATAAAGATAAACATGGATTTACTATTTCTTGTGACTATAGAGATTTGAAAACTGTTATTGCTTTTTTAAATCGTATTTTAAATGATAGTAGGCTAAGTCTAGTTGAAGAAAGTGGCAAAGAAATGTCTGACTATATTAATCCAGCAATTCATTTACATTCATGTGATTTGTTTTGTAAAGTGTGTGGGGCTTTATTAGTATCTACTTATGGATATGATGAAGATTTAGATAAATATTTTGCATATGGTTGCTCTTTTTATAGATCATTAACTAAATCTATTGAAGGAGGAAATGCTGATCTTGATGAAATAATTGCTGAGCATCAGGCTGTATTGACAACAGTTCTAGATAACATTAGAGATTTTTATAACTATTATAGTTATGGTACTGTTCCAAACTTTGAATTGACTGTTAAAGGTAAAAAAGTAAAGGTTTCTAAAGAAATATTAGATGAGGCTATGAGAGGCTTTTTAAGAGAAACATATGTGAAGAATGCTAATGATTTTCCTGAGTTTGTTTATAATTTATCATTATCTAATAGAGAAGTTTATGATAGTGGTCAAGCTGGAAAATAAAAAAAAGAGAATTATTTCTCTTTTTCTTTTGGTATTTCAAAGTAGAAAGTTGTTCCTTTGCCTACTTTTGACTTTACTCCATAATTATATTTATGTTCTTCTAATATATTTTTTACAATACTTAAGCCTAGACCTGTACCTACTAGGTTTCTTTTATGTTTCTTTTGGTTTTTATAGTATTTATCCCAGATGTATGGGATATCTTCTTCTTTTATACCTTTACCAGTATCAGTTATTTCTACTAAAATGTTTTCTTTGTCTGATACTTTTATTGTTATATGGTTGTCTTCACCAGTATAGTTTATAGCATTGTTTATTAAATTATATAAGACTTGTTCTAGTTTCTTTTTATCAGCTTCTATAATTACTTTTTTCTTTGGAAATATACACTCAAAGTTATATTTCTCTGTTTCTTCTAAGATGTCATATCTTTTTATAATTGTTTCTATTAAACCTATAAGGTCAATTTGTTCATAATTTAATTCTTCTTGGAGAGATTCCATCTTTGAGAGAGTTAAGATGTCATTTACTAAGATTGTTAATCTGTTTACTTCAGATATTATAGTATCCATATCTTTTTCTCTTTTTTCTTTATTATCTTGATGTAGATCTTTACATATTTCAGCGTTTGCTTTAATCATAGTAAGTGGGGTTTTTAAATCATGAGAGACATTAGCCATTAAATCTCTTCTTAATTCTTCGGTTTTGCCTAATTCTTTTTGAGCATATTGTAAGGTAGTAGATAATTCATTGATTTCTAGTATATTACTGGTGGTATTTATAGGACTTACGAAGTCTTTTTTAGCAAGCTTTTTAGCATATTCATTTACTTCTTTGATTGGTTTAGAAATATGATTAGATATTAGATTAGCTAATATTATAGATAATATTACAATTAGTAATGTTATGACGATTAGTTGTTTTAAGATAAGAGAAGTTATACTATCAGTTGGTTCTATAGATGTACTTATAAATATAAATTGATTATTATCTAATTTCATAGCGTAAATCATAGTATCTGTTTGATCTATTCTGTTTTTTTGTTCATATATTTTTTCTTTTTCTTTACTATTTATAAAGTCAAATTTATATTGGAAAGTTTCTTGTTTACTGGTAGAACAGCCTTTACCAAAATAGGTAGAGTTGAATAATTGATTATAATCACTATTATCTATTTCAATACAGACACTTTTATCTAGAGCATAATTATTTAAGTTTTCATAAAATGAGAGAGAGTTTTTACTCTTTTCTATTTTATTAGCGACGCTTTGTAAATCATTTTTTCTTTGATCTTTATAAAATGAACGAAAAGATATAAATTGGATTAACCATAGAATTGTTACAATTACTAGAGAAAATAATAAGAAATGTATTAATAACTCTTTTTTTATATTATTCTTCTTCCACATATTTATATCCTATTCCTCTAACTGTTTTAATATTATCTCTATATTCGCCTAGATTATTTCTTAACATTTTAATATGTGTATCTATTGTTCTATCGTCTCCAAAGAAATCATAGCCCCAGACGTTTGATAGTAATTGTTCTCTTGAAATAGCAATATTTTTATTATGAATTAGATAAGTTAATATTTCAAATTCTTTAGGGGTTATTTCAACTATTTTATTATTTATTTTTAAAGTGTGAGATAAGAAGTTTACTTCTAAGTTATTATAAGTATATATGTCAGTTATAGTATGATTTAATCTATTTGAGATAGCTTTTATTCTAGCCATTAATTCTTTAGGAGAAAATGGTTTTGTTACATAATCATCTATACCTAAATCAAAGCCTGATAATTTATCATATTCTTCTCCTCTAGCTGATAATACTATAGTAGGAACTCTTCTAGATACAGGACATTCTTTTAACATACTATAACCATCCATTTGAGGCATCATAATATCTAGAATCATCATGTCATAGTCTTTAACTTTTAATTTCTCTAAAGCTTTTTTACCTGTTTCAGCTTCATCTACTTCATAACCTTCTTCTTCACAATATTCTTTTATAATGGAACGTATTCCTTCTTCATCATCTACAATTAATATTTTCATATTGACCTCCTGTAAGTATATTATACTATAAATGTGAAATTCATATGAAATATCAATAAGTTTTAATTTTTTTAAAAAAATGTATCATTATAAGAATATATATGATATGATTTTTTTGGTAAGAATTTAGGAACTATCGAACATATAGTTAGTTTCGTAAAAGTAATTGTAAATGATAGATATTTCTTATGTTTTTTTTACTCTATAAATTTTTTTTATGTTAAACTTAAAATAGAGGTGTACATATATGGATGAATTTTTAGAATTTTTGACTTCTCAAGAAGCTATAGTTGTATATTTAATCGCAGGAGTTGCTTGTTTAATTTGTTTAATTGTTTATTTTGTTGAAAAGAATAATGTTAAGATTAAGCAGAGACATAATACTAGGGAATTAAATAAGTTAGTAGAGCAAGTTAAGAATGAGGCTAATATTGAAGATACTTCTGATTCATATATAGAGCCTGTTATAAGCCCTATTAATGAGAGTACTTCGAGGGAAGATATTATAGTTGATCCTATTAGTATTCAAGAGGATGAGCAATTACAATATACTTCTATTGAACCTGATATGGAAACAGCACAATTAGAATTACAAAAGATTACTGAAGAATTAAAGAGACAAGAAGAAGCTGAAAAAGAAGAAGTTGTACAGGTAGAGGTTGAGACTGAAAATCATGATTTATCTAATTATGAGGAACAACAAGAAGAAAATGCGATTATTAGTTTAGAAGAATTAGTTCAAAAGAGCAAAGATATGTATGCACAAAATGAGCTTACACAATATGTAGATGAAGGTAATGAACCAATTAGTCTTAAAGAGTTAGAAGAAAAAGCAGTTTTATCTAAACCTAAATTTGAAGATGAGTTTTCTATTCAAAATGTTGTACCTGCTGAAGAAGTAGTTGAAGTTATGGAAGAAGTTAGACCAACTGTTAAATTGGATGACTTCAATACTATAGAAGCTACTACAACAGCTGTAGAGCCTATTAAGAGATTTAAGAGTAGTCCTATTATTTCACCTATATTTGGTATTGAAAAAGATGAGAATAAAGATACTAGTATGGAGTTAGAGAATACTGCTAATTATGATAAATTAGATGCTGAGATTAAAAGAACAAATGAATTTTTGTTGACTTTAAAAGATTTACAAAAAAAATTAGATTAATAGGTAATGGTTTACCTATTTCTTTTTTTATGATATAATTTCTTAGCAAATGAGGGGATATTTATGAGAACTGTTGGTATATGTACTTTAGGTTGCAAAGTAAATACTTATGAATCTGAATTTATTATGAATGAATTAAAGAAAGCTGGTTATGAAATAGGGGACTTTAATGATATTTGTGATGTATATATTATTAATACTTGTACTGTTACTAATTCTAGTGATTCAAAATCTAAGAAGATGATTAGACAAGCTATTAGAAGAAATCCTGAGGCTTGTGTAGTAGCAATGGGTTGTTTTGTAGCGGCTAATTTTGATTATCAAGAAAATGGGTTAGATATTGTTTTAGGAAATAGGGATAAGTCTTCTATAGTTTCTTTATTAGAGGAGTATTTTTCTAATAAACAAATGATTAAGAAAGAATATTCTAAGCGTTTAGTTGATTTTGAGGATATGTATATTGATGCTTTTCCTGGTAGAACTAGAGCTTTTGTAAAAATACAAGATGGTTGTGATAATTTCTGTAGTTATTGTATTATTCCTTTTGTAAGAGGAAAGTGTCGTAGTAAAGATGAAGATAAAGTAATACAAGAAATAACTGATTTAGTAAATAATGGTTTTAAAGAAATAGTTTTAACAGGAATTCATACTGGTAGTTATGGAGTAGATTTAGATACTGATTTTGCTGATTTATTAAATAAATTAGTAAATATTAAAGGACTTGAAAGATTAAGAATTTCATCTATTGAATGTACGGAATTAAATGATAAAGTATTGAATTTAATAAAAACATCAAAAGTAATAGTAGATCACTTACATATACCAATACAAGCTGGTTCTGATGAAATTTTAAAAGCAATGAATAGAAAATATGATTTAGAATATTTTAAAAATAAAATAAAAGAAATAAGAAGTATTCGCCCTGATATATCAATAAGTACTGATGTAATTGTAGGCTTTCCTGGAGAGTCTGAAGAATTATTTCAAACAACAATTAATACTTGTAGAGAAATAGAATTTTCTAAATTACATGTCTTTCCATTTAGTGAAAGAAAAGGTACAAAAGCAGCTTTAATGGATAATAAAATAGATAATAGGGAAAAGAAAGATAGAGCTAGACGATTAATAGAAGTATCAGAAGAATTAGAAATAAAATATATGGAAAAATTTATTAATAGAGAAGTAGAAGTATTAGTAGAAGAACATAAAGATGGTTATTCTATAGGTCATACGGGTAATTTCTTACATGTTAAATTTAAAGGGGATTATCCAATTAATGAATTTGTTACAGTAAAAATAGAAAAAGTAGATTATCCATATTGTATAGGGACTATTGATTTTGTAGAGACAAAGAATTAATATGAAATTAGTTCTTTTTTTTTGGTATAATATAATTAGATTATTTAGGAGGTCTTATGAGTTATATTAAAGGTAATTATACAAAAACAATTTTTGAAAGCAATACTGGTTATCTTGTAGGACTTTTTAAGGTTTTAGAAACGGATGATGAGGTTGACTTTACCGGTAAGACTATTACTTTTACTGGTTATTTTCATGAATTAAATAATATTGATACTTATATATTTTATGGTAAAATTGTTCATCATGATAAATATGGTGAGCAATTTCAAGTAGATCATTATGAGAGAAGTAAACCGGTTGAGAAAGATGCTATTATTGAGTTTTTAACGAGTGGTTTATTTAAAGGTATTGGGGAGAAGAAAGCTAAAGCAATTGTAGATGTGTTAGGTAAAGATACTTTAAAGGTTATTTTGGAGTCTCCTAATAATTTAATATTAATACCGGGTATTAGTCAAAGTAATATTAATGTATTACATAGTAAATTAAAAGAATATGAAGAAAGTTATGAAGTAATTTTATATTTAACGGAGATGGGCTTTTCAACAAAAGATTCGATGATTCTTTACCATAAATATAAAAAGCAAACAAGGAAAATTATAGAAGATAATATTTATCAAATTATTGATGAAGTACCTGATTTTTATTTTAAAAAGATAGATATGATTGCGTTAAGAAATGGTGTTTTGAAAGATGATTTTATTCGTATCCAGGCTGCGACTTTATATGTGATGAGGGAAGTTAGTAATACTTATGGACATTGCTATTATAGTTATGATGAAATGTTTTTGTTACTTCCTAGAGTATTAGGCTGTGAAATTACTGAAGACTGTTTCAAAGAAGTACTTGCATCGCTTGAAAAAGATTTAAAAATTGTTATTTGTGATGATAAGTATTATTTGAGTGAAATGTATGAGGCAGAGACTTTTATTGTTAAGAGATTTAGGTACCTTAGTCGTAAGAAGGAGAAAGATGTTCTTTTGGTAGATGAGTCACTACATCAATTAGAAGAATATTTAGAAGTACAATATAGTCCTACACAGTTAGAAGCAATTGAAAAAAGTTATTGTAAAGATTTATTAATAATTACAGGTGGACCTGGTACTGGAAAAACTACTATTTTAAGAGGAATACTTGAATTATATCGAATGATGAGGCATTATTCTTTTACAGATTTATTAGATAAAGTGGCTTTATTAGCACCAACTGGAAGAGCAGCTAAAAGAATGAGTGAAGCTACCAATTTTAAAGCAAGTACTATTCATCGCTTTTTAAAATGGCAGAAGGAGACTAATCGTTTTCAAGTTAATGAGTATCATAAAAGTAATGTTGAATTTATTATTGTAGACGAAGCTAGTATGATAGATACATTGTTAATGAATCATTTATTAAAGGGAATATCTAGTAATTGTAAAATTGTATTAGTAGGGGATGATCATCAATTACCATCTGTAGGTCCAGGACAAGTACTTAGAGATGTTATTCAATGTGGTAAGTTAGATGTTGTTGAGTTAAAAGATTTATATAGACAAGGAAATGATTCTAATATTATTACATTAGCTTATGATATTAGAAATAAAAGCATATCTAAAGATATATTTAATGAGGAAGAAGATTTAACATTTATTTCTTGTGATGATTCTTTAGTAGGTAATAAAATACAAGAGATTAGTAGAACTTATCAAGATTTATCTTTTAGAGATTATCAAATATTAATACCTATGTATAAGGGGTTAAATGGTATTGATGAGGTTAATAAAAAAGTACAAGCTATTTATAATCCTGTTAGTAGTAATAAAGATTCTATAAAAATAGGGGATTTTACTATTAGTGTTGGTGATAAAGTTATTCAATTAACTAATTTACCTGATGATAATGTATATAATGGTGATATTGGTATAGTAGAAGAAATTAATACTTCTAAAAAAGAGGTTTTTATTCATTATGATGAAAATATAGTTAAGTATACACCTTCTACTTTTCATCAATTTCGATTAGCTTACGCTATTAGTATTCATAAGTCACAAGGTTCTGAATTTGATGTTGTTGTTATACCAATAGTTAAGGGATATCGTAAAATGCTTTATCAAAGACTTATTTATACGGCAGTTACTAGAACTAAACAAAAATTATATCTTATAGGAGATTTTGAGGCTTTTAAATATGCTTGTTATAATTGTAATGAAGATACTAGAAGAACTACTATTCAGGAATATTTTATTAATGGAATAAAATAAATGGGTGCTTGATTATATAAAATTTACGTGATAGAATATTTTTCGTTTGGGGGTGCTTTTATGAGCATTGTTTTAGGTATTGTTGATCGTATTGCTAATTATGACTATGACTCTTTACATAATAGAGTTCTTAAAATACAAAATAGAATAGATACTTTAGCAAATTGTGGATATAAAAGTTTAGAATGGTTTTATAAAACTGTAGAATGTGAAGTAGACTTGGCAGTTTGTGTTGCAAGTTATGCTAACTATTTTGAGAGGACTCAATATCCACATTCTAAGAGACTAGGTAAAACTATAACTAAAGCTGAACTTAGTTCTTTTATACCGGAATTAAAGTCTGCCTATGCACATATGGATTCTCTCTATAATTCTAGTATGATATTTCATGAAGGGGAAGAGTTTACTAAAAAAACGGCTAATTTCTTCAAAACTGTTAAAGAAACTGGAAGAGCGGGAGATTATCAGGTTCCAAATAATAGTATGCTTGCTGTAACAAAAAAAGAGTTGGTTTGTAAAACATTACTAATGGGATTTGAACGCGATATTTTGGGGTGTTACCCATTGGATAAAGATATAACTGATTTATTAGATCTGTATGAAAAGTATGGTGGGACACTACAGTTTTCTAAAGAAGTTCGGAATATATTGTTTCCTTATGTCGATAGCGAAAAACGTTTTCAAAAAGTAAAAAGTTAAATGTGGCTTTTTTCTTTTTTTTATTGTATACTTTTTATGGTGATTTGTATGATTACAATAAAAAGTGAAAGAGAAATAGAATTAATGAGAAAAGCAGGTATGCTTGTGTCTTTAATGCATCAATATATAAAACCATATATTAAAGAAGGAATTACTACTAAAGAATTAGATAAGTTATGTGAAGATTTTATTATAAAGAACGATGCAGTTCCTACTTGTAAAGGTTATCAAGGATTTCCAGCGACTTTATGTACTTCAGTAAATGATGAAGTTGTACATGGTATACCTTCTGATAGAGTATTAAAAAATGGTGACATTATTACTATTGATGTGGTTATTGGTTATAAAGGTTATCAGGGTGATGCGGCTTGGACTTATGCCGTAGGAGAAATTGATGATGATAAAAAATATTTGATGGAACATACTGAAAAGGCTTTATATGAAGGAATAAAAATGGCTAAACCAGGGAACCGTATAGGCGATATTTCCGCAGCAGTTGAGGAGTATGCAACAGCACATCATTTAGGTGTAGTTAGAGAATTATGTGGGCATGGTATTGGTCGTGAAATGCATGAGGATCCTGAGGTACCTAATTTCGGTACAAGAAATACAGGACCACGTTTAAAACCGGGAATGGTTATTTGTATTGAACCTATGCTTACTTTTGGCAAAAGAGATGTTTGCCAATTAGATGATGATTGGACTGTTGTTACTTTAGATGAGAGTCCAGCGGCGCATTATGAACATACAGTTTTAATTACAGAAGATGGTTATGAAATATTAACTCCTAGACTTGATTAACGTAAAATGATTTGGTTTTTATAGTTTTTTTAAGTTTCTGTATAATTTTTGGTGTACACTATAGTTGGGTGATTCTATGAAAAAGAGTATTCTATTTTTAATTAATGGGCTTGGTGTTGAAAAGGCTGGAAGTTATAGTATTTCTATTGATCAGTGTATGCCACAATTATGTAGAATTAAAGAAACTTCATTTTTTACAACAGCTATTATTAATTCTTTAGAATATAGAAGTGCTTATGAAGCTTTCTTCTTAGGAGACACTTATAGAAGAGAATTAGATTATATTCGGGATAATATTTTAGGAGATAATTTGACTAATAATCCTACTTATAATTCTTTAAAAAATTATTTAAGTAATCCTACTTCGCGTTTACATGTATTTGTAGAACCTAGTAATGATAGAGTAGTTGAAGAGGTTAACTCATTAGTAAAATCTTTAGGATTAGGTGATAAAAGAGAAGTATATCTTCATTTATTATTAACGCAACAGACGACTAGTGAATATCAAAAACTCGTTAAAACAATTAACTATATTAAGTATCATTTAGCTTCTTGTATTACTGTTGGTTTTATTATGGGAAAAGAAATACTTCCTACTACACTTACTAAAGATGATTATGATATGGCAAAGAGGTTATTCTATTATTGTTCAGTTGAAAGATGGAGTGATACAGAACAAAAATTTAGAGATTTAAGTAATAGTAATGTTAGACCTTGCGAAGCACCAGGCTTTACTGCAACTAATTCTTGTTCTTTTAAGAATGGTGATGCTATTTTATTTTTTAATACTAAGAGAACAAGTTATGATAGTATAATTAAAAGTATTGTAGATCAAGAGCAAGAAGTATTTAAAACAGAATCTGTTTCTTTACCTATTTTTTCATTAATACATTTAGATACCCAGTATGATATACCTTGTTTTGCAGAGAGTATTTATTATGAAAATAATATGGCGCATATGCTGGAAAAAGCAAATAAGAAAGCTCTTATTGTGTCAGAAGAAAGAAATATACGTTTAGTTAATTTTTTAGCGAATGGTTTAAATTATGTAAATAATCCTAGAATACAATTTATGAAATTAGACGAGGGGTATTTAAGTAATGCTGAAAATATTCGTACTTTGATTGATCAAAGTGAATTTGATTTTATAATATTTGATTTTCATATGGATGTTTCTAAAACTATAAATGATTTAAAGGCCCAATTAAGTAGAATTGATGTCATATTAGGTTATATATCTGAAGTTTGTGTTAATAAGCATTCATTATTAATTACATCTTTATATGGAATTAAGAAGACTCTTCCTCTGGCACAATATAATGGGGAAATGGTTACTATTGACTATGAAATGCAGATACCAATATTTTTCTTTGATTATACTTATCCTAGAAGTAAGTATGGACTTAGACCTGGAGAAACTAATGATATATTACATACGGCTTTAAGGTGTATTTGGGATACTAAAGATGTTGATACATTAATATATATGAAAGGTATATTAAATAATTTATTTGGAAAAAAATAATAGGAAAAGTCCTATTATTTTTTGTTTGGTAATATTGATTTGAAACCTTCTAATTCTATTACATTATTATCTTGATTTAATAGAAGAGAAGTTAATCCTTCACTATAGAATAATGCATATGACTCTATAGGGATATTTGTATACTCATTTTTTAATTCTTTTATTATTATTTCTTTTATAATATTAGAAAACATTTGATGAATCAGAGTAGGGTTACTTTTTAATAGTTTTTTTATGATTGCGTTTTCTTGAATTATTTTTTTGGCCCTTTTTATTATTTTTAATAAGTAGTCATTTAGTTCTTCAGTTTTTGTTATTTTATTAAATTCGTCTTTTATATCTTCTTCTATACTTTGTAGTAGGGATGTTGCGAGGCTTTCTTTATCTTTAAAGTGATCGTAGAATGTTGAACGATTAATATTTGCTTTTTTACAAATATCTGATATTTTTATTTGTTCTTTATTTTTACTTGATATTAATTCTATATAGGATTTGTATAAAGTAGCTTTTGTTTTTCTGATTCTTAAGTCTTCTTTTTCTCTCATTTTTTTTCACCAGTTTTATTATAATATAAATATACTTATCTTGTAAAGATAGGCTACGGATGTTGGATTTTATAATATAACTTTTTTCTTTTAATTTTTATATATTTGAGTTAAAATGATATTAGTAGTATTAGAGAATAAAAGTGGTAGGTAGGAGAGTATTATATGAAGATATCTAAGAAAATAAAGTTTATTATTTTTTTGTTGATTGTAGGATGTGGTTGTTGGTTTTTTCTTGTTTCTCCATATCTTGGTTTTCTTGCAAATGAAAAGAAATTTGAAAAGGCTGCTAGAGATTATTTTGATCATCATCCAGGGGAACTTCCTACTGGTGAGAGAGTTAAAACTCTTAGTATGAATACTTTATATCATCAAGCTTATTTAAAAGATGATTTTTATGCACCTAATTCAAAGAAGTCTTGTTCTATTGAAAAGAGTTGGGTAAAAGTAAAAAAAGAAAATAACGATTACCGTTATTATGTTTATTTAGATTGTGGTGTTTTTTCTTCTAGAGTAGATCATGAAGGACCTACTATTAAATTAGAAGGAGAAAAGACCATTAGAATAGGTATTGGGGAAGAATTTAAAGATCCTGGGGTTAAAAGTGTTTCTGATAATGTTGATGGTAATATGAAAAAGTCTGATGTTAATATTGATAACCCTGTTAATGTTAATAAGGTTGGTACTTATGAAATAACTTATAGTGCGCTTGATTCTTTAAAAAATAAAGGCGTTGCTAAAAGAACTGTGGAGGTTGTACAAACACTACATAGTACTGTTAAAGCAGCCTTAGGGGAGGCTACTAATTATAAAGGACTTCCTGAAAATAACTATGTTCGTCTTTCTAATATTTTATTTCGAATATATGGAGTTGATGCTAATAAAAATGTAATCTTAGTTTCGGCTGAAGATATAGCTAATGTTAATTATACTAAGATTGATAAATGGTTAGATTATTTTTATGGTTATTTGAATGATTATACTAAGGGTATTATGGTTAAAAATAAATATTGTAAAATGAATCTTGATGAGACTCAGCTAGCAACTACTGAATGTAGTTCATATGGTAGTGAGACTTTACTTGGTGTTCCTTCTGTTGATATGGTTAATAAAGCAAATGGGGAAAATGGTAACTTTATGCAACCATTTACTATTTCGTGGACTTCTACGGCAAAAGATGGGGACAATGCTTACGTTACTAGAAATGCTTTCTTTTTTGACGATTATGGAAAAGACTTTGTTTCTTATCCTAGTGTTCATAATTATGGGGTAAGACCTGTGATGACTGTTAAAGGAGATAGTCTTATTAAAGGTGGAACTGGTTTAGTTAATGATCCTTATATTTTTGGAGACGTTACTCCTGCTAAGGGAGGATCTAAGATTAATACGCGTTATACTGGGGAATACTTATCTATAGATGGTGAGATATATCGTATTATTCAAGTAGAAAAAGATGGAACTACTAAAGTTATTTCTGAAAGTACTATTGGTACTATAGATGATAAACTTTTATGTACAGCTTCTGCTTCTAGTCCAGTTATTGTATATAATCCTAAAGATAAAATTAGTGCTGCTTATTGTATTAATAATAAAGCAAGTACTTTCCTTGAAACTTCTTATTTTGTTAATCATGAGATAGAAGTACCTGTTTATGAAGATGCTATTATATATGGAGAAGAAACTTCTGTATCTAAATTCAAAGCTGTTTTAAGTGCTCCAGATATGTATGAAATATTTAGTGCTCAAACGGAAATGCATTTAGCTTCTTTATCTTATTGGTTAAAGAATACTTCAAAGAGTAAAAATAGAGTAGGAGCTGCTATTACCGATATTGGAGTTCCATATAATGAAACTATTCCTGATTATATGTCTTTAAATATAAGAGTGGTTGCTTATATGAAAAAAGGTAGTATTATTTCAAGTGGTTTAGGTACATTTGAAAGCCCATATATTATAAAATAAGGAGTTTGATACAATGGAATCTTCTAAGACTAGCTTTCTCCAATATTTTTTATATATTTTAGTAGTTATACTATTCTTATTACTATGTAGGGAACTTTTTACAAAAGAGGTATTTAGTATAGAGTCTAGAGAAAAAAATATATCAGAGCAAGATTTTAATGAAAAAGATAATGATTTTGAAACTATTGGTTGGGTTAGAGTACAAGGAACAGAATTGGATTTACCAATAGTTAATAGTAAGTTAATGAATTATGACTATCCTGTTGAGAAGAAAGGATATACTTGGTCTAATTTGACTGATGGTAAATTTCATAATAATATTGTAGTTAAAGGTCATAATGTTTATAATTTGTCTTCTACACCTAAATTATCTTCTGATAGGTTTTATAGATTTGAAGAATTAATGAGCTTTATATATTATGATTTTGCGAAAGATAATGAATATTTTCAAATTACTATTGGTAAAGATAATTATGTTTATAAGATTTTTGCTGTTACTTTTGTGTCTCGTGAAGACTATCAATTATTTCCAGAAGGAAATGATTATAGTAAAGATGAAATGAAAAGTTTTATTTCTTTTTTAAAGAAACATAGTTTTTATAATTATAAAGTTTCTGTTAATGAGAATGATAGTGTGGCTTCTTTAGTTACTTGTACAAGATTTTATGGTGTGATGGATCCTGTAGAAATATATGTTACAGGTAGACTATTATATAGAGGAGAAAAAATGTATCATTATAAAGTAAATAAAAATAAGAATTATAATGATATTGAAGATAAATTAAGAGGTGATTTGGATGAAGAAGAAAACGTTTAATATAAAAAGTACAGGCTTTTTGTTTGGAATAGTACTTCTATTATGTTTTTCCGTTATTATGGTTAAAGCAGTTGATGAGATGGTGTCTGAGCCTGTTACTGGTGGTATTAAGCCTATTGGTGAAAATGAAGCTGTAGTTACTTCGGATAATGGAAATAGTCAAGAATCAGCAGGCACTTGTGCTTCCTTTAATGATAAAACGGCGGAATCTTTTGCTAAAAGGTATGGTATTAATATTGATTACAATGAGGAAATAGATAAAATAGTAATATCTATGGATAAAAGTAGTGCAGATACGAATGTTCGAGAGGATTTAGATAAAGTTAAGTTTGCTATTTCTTCAGTGCAACTTACTATAATTGATGGTAGTCCAATGGTATCCAATATAAATAACAATTCTCAAATTGTTAATATTTATTTAGATGGGGCTTCTAATGAATTGACGTTATCTAATTCACTTAATGTTAATATTTTATCAATGAATTCATATAGTTCGTATGTAATTATATTAAGTCCAGTTGGGTTCTATGATTCACTTGTAGATGAGAAATGTGGTAAAAATTCGAGTTTTTATATTAAATTAAATTATGAATATGGTGGGGGAGAGATTTTTTCAGACGAAAGTGATGCCGATGCTGGTATTGTTCCCCATACTCCTCAAACAACAACTTCATTTACTTGTAGTAACTATAAAAAAAGATTTGCGGTAAATTCTCTTGACTATAAGTTTTGTGAGGCTAAGGCGGGTGCTGTTGCGGCAAATGTTCAAGAATATGTATTTGATCCTAACAAGACTTATCATGGGACTTATAATTCAGATGGAAATCATCCAATAACCTTTAAATGTGATGCTTTTAATGCTTTAAATGCTGATGTTGCGGCATTAGTAAAAAATTCAACAGATTATCAATATATTAATAAGTCTTATTTATGGGGAGAAAGTTCTCAAACAAAGACTGTTGGGGAATATGTTTATAATTATGGTGGTCAGGATCCAAAAACTCATGCTGGGAGATATATTGATCGTGTTCCAATTACTTGTGATGTTACTTGTACAGAGATTGTTAAAATAGAATATGGTTTACCTATTGCTACTTCAGCTGGTTTATGTTTTGAATATAATGTTAAAGCAACGTCTTATGTTAAATGTGATTTAACTAGGCCGCCAGATCCTCCTGTACAAAAGAAAGGATATTGTACACCTACACCTAAGTGTGTTCATAGTTGGGCTGGCGCAAATGAATATGCTGGTGGTCCTAATTATGACTTTGATGCTTGTGTAAGTCAATGTGATGGAGGTAAATATTCTGATAAGTGTGTTGATCAGTGCTATAACAAAGTTTATGAGCAAGATCCTATGAGCGTTGCTGCTGGTATGGTGTCTTTAAGTGATAGTTTAGTAGCTAAAAAAACAGTTACTACTTATGAAAATGATACTATGGAACGTGATGAAGATAATGATTTTAAAGGATATTATAGATGGGATTCAAGTTTAAAAAATATTATTTGGTCTCCTGCAAATACTTATGGACGTTTCTATAAATTTCATCCAGATGTTATAGGTTATCATGCTTGTACTAAGACAGCAGATCAAGGTGGTGGTATTGCTACTGACTGTGGTTGTTCAGCGGTTTGTAGTTGGACGGGTTGTGAGAAGGATAATCGACTTGTATATCTTAACCCAGGTGAAGCTGCTAATGACAACAAGCATAATAATAAGACGTATGAAGATGCAAAAAAAGCTTGTCGTCAAGCGGTTACTTGTAGAACAACAACGGCAGTGTTTACAATGGATGTTAATTTGAAGGATTATAATGTATCTGGTAATGATGCTGTTGTTCATTTCCCTTTTGATAAGAAAAGTGATAAGTATGGAGAACGTATATCTGTTAATGGAACTTCGCATAAAATAAGTTGTGTGAATAATTCGGCTGGTAAATATGCAAATTCGGCGCTTATTTCTAGTGATGGTTGCTATTTATGTAATAACGAAGTAAGCAAAAATCAGCAAGATTATTATTTAGCCGAATGGGGATTCTCTGGTACATGGATTAGCCATAAAACCGGGGAAATATCTTATGAACCTGTTGATGATGGATGGATTAAATTAAAAGGAAAGTTTTGTACACCTTTTGATATGAAAGAGGTCAACGAGGATTGGTGGTTATATTATGTTAATGCTAAATATGGCTCTAATTCTAGTTTTGCATTTAATGATGAAGATTATTTAAGCCATGTAACTTCTTGTAAAGATGGTAAAAATTTGAATTCTCTAGCTGATCTTACTATTCCTGAGAGACAAAATATTAATATTGATTATAATATTACTGGTAAATCGCGACAATTTGGTTTGTTTAACTGGGATATTGACGTGTCTTGTTTCTATGGTTATATGAGATTTGATAAAACTTGTGCTGGTGCCGAACCTAAAAAAGTAAAGGCGGTTCATTTGAACAATTTATTCCCTGCTCCAGATGGTACACCATTAACTTCACCTTCTGAAAGTGGTACAAGTCCTGCTTTGAACTGGAGTTATCATGCTTTGAATGTTATTAAAGATCCAGATTTTAAATCTAGTCCTTATGATTATATGGTGTTTGTTCAAACTCTAGGCTATAATGTTTATGCTATTAGATATTTGGATTATCAAGTTTTATTAACCCGTAAAGATATAAGAGAAATACAAGAAAACCCTCAAAATTATACTTCATTTAATGATGGTACATATGTAGTTGATAGTGTTGTTAATTATCAGAGCCCATTATTTAGAGGCCCTAATGCAATGTTCTCTGAAGATAAAGGCAACAAATTCCCTAAAGGTGATGCATTGAAGTGTAATAATATGAAAAATTATAATTCTAGTGAATGTGAGGACTTTTCGGGAGTAGGAGGGCTTGGAGATTAATTATGAATAAAGGTATGTTAACAGTAGGTATTATCTTACTAAGTGTAATTGCTTTACTTCTTATAAATGTCTTAACTAATTTTTCTACAGGTAGTGAGTTAGATTATTATTTAGTTAAAGAAACTGCAGATGCTGCGATGGAAGATGCAATTGATATGACTTATTTAAGAACGTGTGGTTTATATAGAATCGATAAAGAGAAGTTCGTAGAGAACTTCATTTAT
>CACZGA010000011.1 GCA_902780585.1 uncultured Erysipelotrichaceae bacterium
AGATTATTAAAAAAATAGTACACCAAAACAAATCACTGTTAGGAAACAATCCTCAAGTAAGTAGAATAAATATAGGATTTACTAATACTTTATATAATGTTGATGATAAATATATTATTAAAGTATGTACTGATGAAACAAATGAAGATAAATTTAAAAAAGAAATCAACTTTTATAATTCAAATAAAGATAACGCTTTAATCCCAAAGTTATATATTTCAAATACAGATAAAAATGATATTCCATATATGTATGAAATACTTGAAAAAATAGATGGAGTATCATTATATGATGTTTGGTACAAATTGGATGAATCTGAACGAGAAGAAATAATTAAACAATTATGTGAAGCAATGAAGAAGTTTCACAGTAATAAAGGAAAAACGTACGATTGGGTTAAAAGAACAAGTGATTTATTTATTGGGTTATATGAAAAAGCAAAGCAATCTAAATTATTTTCTGATGAAGAATTAATAGAGTTGAATGATGCATATCTTAAATTTCCAGAATTATTAAAATCAGATGAATTTGTTTTAGTTCATAATGACTTACATTTTGATAATATCTTTTATAAAAACGGAAAGATTAAATTGATTGATTTTGAAAGATCATTATATGCCCCAAAAGATTTTGAATTAGATATTCTTTATAGAATGATTAGAAAGCCTTGGAAATTTGCTAGTGAAGAAAATGAACAATATACAAAATTAAGTGATTATGAAAATATAATGAATTATATAGAAAAATATTATCCTGAATTAATACATATAGATAATTTATATAAAAGACTAGCAATATATGATATTGTTTATTTCTTAAAACAATATATTAATGCACCACAATATGATGAGTTAAAACAAGATGTATTAAAAGCAGTTGAATTTGTTACAGCTGAAAAACAGAAGTGATTACAAAATATTGATATTTAGAATAGAATAATTAGATAACCTGAAAAAATGAAAAGACCCTTTGAGGCCTTTTCTTTGATATAATGATTATAGGAGTTGATAGTAAATGAACGAGTATATTAATCTAGATGAAAATAATATAGATGAAGAACATATTTGTTGTGCGATTGGAGATCCTAAACATCAAGATGGTGTAGACAAAAAGAAAGAGTGGATTAAAAGTAAATTAAAAGATGGCCATGTATTTAGAAAACTAAATGCTAGAGGGAAAATCTTCATTGAATATGAACCTATAGAAACAGCTTGGGTTCCTATAAATGGTAAAAACTATATGTTTATTTATTGTTTGTGGGTAGCAGGTAGCTTTAAAGGAAAAGGTATTGGTAAAGAATTATTAGAATATGCTATTGAAGATGCTAAAAAGAAAAAAATGAGTGGAGTTTGTACAATAGTAACACAAAAGAAAAAACCATTTATTGGTGATAAAAAATTTTTTGAACATTTTGGTTTTAAAGTAGTAGATACAATCAACGATTATGAATTAATGGCACTTTCTTTCAATGATGAAGAAATACCTAAATTTAGTGATAGTGCTAGAAAAATGGAAATTGATAGTCAAGATTTTACTATTTATTATTCTAACGAATGCCCTTATGTAGAATATGAAGTAAAAGAATTATCTGATTATGCCAAAAATAAAGGAATAAAATTAGATTTTATAAAAATAGACTCATTAGAGAAAGCAAAGAAAGCTCCATGTATTATAAATAACTGGGCTAACTTCTATAAAGGAAAATTTATTTCTAATACAATATTAAATGCAAATGCTTTTGAAAAGTTATTATAGTAGTGTAAATTATTGAAAACTAATATATAAAAACAAATAAATAAATGTAAAGTGTGTTACAATACAATTATGGAGGGAAAATATGGGAGCTTTAAATATTCAAAGGATAGTAGACCCACAAGAATATGCAAAAAAATATGGTGTAACAATGAGTCAATCATTAAAGGACGCTTTATTTGATATTTTATCTGGCTTTCCAGAGGGTAAAATTGATGAAAACTATGACTCAGGAAGGAACCTATTTTTAAAGAATGGGGAAGGGGATATTTATTACTATGATGATTTTAAATATGTACGTCCTATACAAACAAGAGGAGAAGAATCAGAAATAAGAGTTTTAAACAATAGTAGAGGCACGGATAAATTTTGTTGTGTTAAATATAATGGAAATAATTCAATTGTTGTTGAGAACTATGATGCTAATGATACTGTTGAAATTAGTAGTTATTTCTTAACGGATGAGACAAGATCCTTTATTTCTAGTGGCGGTATTGAAAATGGCATGAATGGATTCTTATTTCAAGTATCTGGAGGAAATATGGGTTACATTGAAAAACTTCAGTTTGGAAGCAAAATAATAGTAAAAAAAGAAGGAGAGAATCTAGTTAGCTATGGAAGCGATAATTCAATTATTGGTATGGCTCCAATAAATCCAGGTGGAGCACCTGGGGATATTTCGTTTTATAGGGCTGTTGAAAGAAATGTGGATTACTATGGCTTATTAGATGATCAGTATTCATCATCAAATGAATATAGTAATAAAAGTTCAGTAAATTCATAATTTAAGAAATGGTTTTTCATTTCTTTTTTTATCTCCTTTTTTAATAAAACTAACATCAGCTTTCGTATAAATCACCTAATTTACAATATTTTATGGATATTAACACAAATAAAGAATTAATAATCTAATTTTATATAATTTAATTAGAAATAAAGCAATTATAGTACAACAATTGTTAAGTAAGATTTTGTTTAAAACACACCGATAATTAATCTGTATAGTTTTTAGTAAGATTCTAATTTTTATGTTATAATAAATATAAGGAAAAATTGTTTTTTGGCAAAATATAGGAGGTTATTATGAAGGATTATATGGACCAAGAAAAATTAAAAATTGTAAAAGAAAGAAAAGGTTTTATCGCAGCTCTTGACCAAAGTGGTGGATCAACTGCTAAAACATTAAAAAAATATGGTATTACTGAAGACCAATATAATGGTGAAGAAGAAATGTTTGAATGCATTCATCAAATGAGAAAAAGAGTATTTACTTCACCAGTATTTACAAGTGATAAAATATTAGGAACAATTTTGTTCTATAAAACAATGGAATCAGAAGTAGATGGAAAATATACAGCTGCTTATCTATGGGAAGATAAGAAAATTGTTTCATTCTTAAAAGTTGACAAAGGACTAGAAGAAGAAAACAACAATGTTAAATTAATGAAACCTATTACAGATTTAGAAGACCAATTAAAGACTGCTCGTGAAAGAGGCGTATTTGGTACTAAAATGAGAAGTGTTATTTTAGGTGCTAATCGTGAAGGAATAAAAGAAATAGTAAAACAACAATTTGAGTTTGCTAAAACAATCTGCGATAATGGCCTAGTACCTATCATTGAACCAGAAGTAGACATTAACATTCCAGATAAAAAAGAAGCAGAAGCAATTCTTAAAGAAGAAGTTAAAAATGTATTAGACAACTGGAATCAAGAAGACTTAATAATGTTTAAATTTACAATTCCAACTGAAGCAAATCTATATGAAGATTTATACAACTACCCATGTTTAGTAAGAATAGTAGCTTTATCAGGTGGATATGAAACAGATGAAGCATGTCGTCTATTAAAACAAAATAATAGAATGATAGCTTCTTTCTCAAGAGCTTTACTACAAGACTTAAATGCTAATCAAACGGAAGAAGAATTTAATACAGCTCTAAAGAAAGCTATCGATGAAATTTACGATGCATCAATTTAAAACTAGAGTAATCTAGTTTTTAATTGAAAAAACAAGGTGGAAAAGACTTCAATTTTATGATACGATAACTCAAAGGAGAAATTTTATGGAAGAAATTGTTAAATCATATAGATTAAATCAAGATGGTAGTAGAACTGCTGTTGGTACATATGTTAGAAATTCAAAATGGCCAGAAGGATCAGATGATTTATATATAGTTGGTATAAACAATTGGATAATTAATTCAAATGGTGAATTTTTAGTCCAACAAAGGGCATATACTAAGCCTAATAATCCTGGAAAGTGGAGTTCAACAAATGGATTAGTTCAACTAGAAGAAGATAGTATTGATGCGGTACCAAGAGAAACAGAAGAGGAATTAGGTATTAAAATTGGAAATAACCCAATTGTTTTATGTAAAGAAAGCCAAATAGCAGGAGAACACTTAGTTGTAGATATATATGTAACTTGCATGGATGTTGATATAAATGATATTGTAGTTGATAAGAAAGAAGTAAATAAGGTAAGGTTTGTATCATTAGGAAATTTAATGGACCTAGACATCTCCACAACATGTTCTTACATACGAGAATTAGCCCCTGAACTATTAGAAATAGCTAAGAATAATAAGAAAAATACTAGAGTAATCTAGTTTTTTTTCTATAAAAATATAAATAATGTGCAAAAATCAAATTTTAGCTATACTTTAATTATTATTTTTCTTTCCACATAACATCACTATTCTTATTAAGAGAATACGTTTTAAAACTAACAAATAAACTAGAAGATATAACATACTTTTAATATCTCTTACAAATAAATAAAGAACTGTGATTTTATAAAAAAGTAAAGGCATCAAGTAAATAAAAATGTAACATTATAACTATTTATATAAGATAATGGACTTAAAAAGTTGTAATTATTTTCCTAGAAAACATATATTAATAATGTTATAATTTTCACAGATAAGTAATAAAAGGAGGTAATAATATGACTAATCAAACCTACTTTATATCTCAAGTAATAACTGTAACATATTTTGCTATATTAAACACAAGCTTTTTATTTAAGAAAAGGACAAAAGTATTAATTGCTAATTTTATTGCTCACATTGGTCAAGCTACTGCAATGTATCTATTGAATGGTAACACTGGCGCAGCCATGGCCACTATAATGATCATAAGAGATTTAACATTTTTGATATTAGAAAAGCTAAACAAAAAAAGTGAAAAAAAAGATTTAATAATATTTGTAGTAACCATATTACTAATAATAGCCTTAACCACAATTACCTACACTGGACCATTGAGCTTATTATCAGTATCCGCAACGTTAGTATTAACGTATGCATTATGGCAGAAGGATGTAACGAAATATAAATTTTTAAGTATCATAGCTGGAGTGCTATGGTTAGCCTATAATATATTTATAAAATCCATAATGGGAGTACTATTAGAAATAACCGTAATCTTATTTGCTACAATTGGTTACTTAAAAGAGAAAAAATAGGTTAATATTTACAAATTATAATTTGAATGATATGATATGTTCATAAATCAAAGACGAAGGAATATTATTTAGTTAAGCATAAAAGTGAGCTTGGTATAGTGAGAACAAGTTATGATACTAATTAATTCCTACCTTCAGAGTGAAATGTAAACATTTCCGGTTAACAGCCGTTATTGTAATTAAGAAAATATAGGATGGCACCGTCTAATAGACTCCTTGTGCTATCCTTTTTGTTTTAAGGAGTGAAAATATGTATAATTATAAACGACCGATGTATTTGTTTATAAATAACAAAAAAAGAAAGGATGATATATATGAGATTAAGTAAATTAAATATAAAAAAGATAAATTTAAATGATGTGGATAGTAATTATTCGGGGCAAGATATTTTAATGAAATTAGGAGAATTATACCAATTTGAAAGTGGTATTTATGGCTATGGTAATTTATGGACTAAATTAGAAAGAATAGTAGAAAATATCATAATAGATGAATTGGATAAAGCAGGATGTATTCAAGTAGAATTCCCAAAACTACAACCAAGAAAAATATGGGATCAATCAAACAGATGGGATATATATACTAAAGAAGGAGACATCATGTTTACATTAGATAATAATTTAGGTGAATATGGACTTGCTCCAACAGCCGAAGAATGTGCAACTTTATTTGGTGCTAATAGATTACCTTCTTATAAAAACCTACCTGCAACATACTATCAAATAGGTGAAAAGTTTAGAAAAGAAATTAGAACAAGAGGATATCTATTTAGACCAAGAACATTTGTTATGATGGATGCTTATTCATTTGATAAAACAGAAGAAGATATGCAAAAGTCATACCAATTAATGCATCAAGTATATTTAAATATCTTTAGTCGTTTAGGAATTGATATTATTCCAACAGTAAGTGATAATGGTGTAATTGGTGGTAAAGTAGCCGAAGAATTCCAAGCAATAACAGATTTAGGAGAAGATAAGACTCTATATGATGAAGAAAACAACATTGGTATAAACAAAGAAGTATTAGAATTTGATAATAGAGATGAATACCTTGCTCAACTAGGGGTAACAGATGTTAATAATCTAGTAGAATACAGTACTATTGAACTTGGAAATAATTTCCAATTAGGTACAAGATATTCTGAAAGTATGGGTTTATTTTATACTGATGAAAATGGTGAAAGAAAACCATATTATATGGGTTGCTATGGTATAGGATTAGGAAGAATAATAGCTTGCCTTATTGAAAATAATATTATTAAAGATAACGATAAAATTAAAGGTTTTGCCCTACCATATTATATCGCGCCATATAAAGTACAAATAATTTATAATGAAAAGAACCAAGAAGAAGCTGAAAAACTATATGATTATTTAAATAAAAATAATATAAATGCTATTCTTGATGATAGAGAAGGTTTAACTATTGGTAATAGAATTAATGATGTGTTTGTCTTAGGAACGCCAAAAATGATTATCTTAGGAAATAAATTTGACGGAACAAACTATGAAATAGAAGATATTAAAACTAAAGAAACACAAATAACTACAATAGATGATATTATAGATGCTTTTAAATAAGACAAATATTAATAGGGGGTATTATGAAAGTATATAGATGTTGCAGAGAAGATGAATATCAAGCATATTTACGAGGAGAAAAATATTTACCATTTAAAGAAGATGGAACCAACACATTTAGATATGATGGAAGAGAATACATTCATTTCTTTTTGTTCTCCGAAGTTATGGAATTATTAATGAGAAAAGGATTACTATACTGGTATTGTATAGAATGTGAGATGCCTTTTGAAAAAATAAGAAAGTATTATGGGTATGGTTATTATTTTTCGTTAATACCAGGGTGTTATGCTCCTTTCCCAGAATTTGCTATTCCTTTAGAAGAGTTTGATGATAGCTGTATCACTGACTTTTCAGAAAAAGTAAAAGAAGAATGGAAAAGGCCTACTGATTTTGAACGATATAAGAATAATATTCCCCAAAATTGTAAGGCAGATTGGGAATCAGGACAGTTCCCTGAAGGGTACAACCAATATAGCATTCTACAATATCCTATAGAATCGCTAATAGGCCACATGATACCGACAAAACAGAAATAATATAGATAAATGAGAAATGAAAATTCATTTCTTTTTTGTAACAAAAACATGTTATAATAAACACGTGATTAATATGTATGATATAGAAAATGTAAAGCAAACAGTTAAAAAATTAGTAAATGAAGAAAGATACAATCATTGCCTTTTAACAGGGGATGCCGCCAAAGAATTAGCTAAAAAATATAATTATGATGAAAAAATAGCTTATATAGTAGGAATAGCACATGATATTGCCAAAGATTTCAGTAAAGAGGAAATAAAAAAATGGGCCGATAAGTATCAATTACCAAAAGAACTTCTAAAAGATAACTATAAACAATTGATTCATGCCGACATTGGGGCTATAGTATGCCAAGAATGGTTTGGCTTCAACACAGCAATGTGTAGGGCTATAAAGTATCATACTGTTCCAGACGAAGAAATGAATCTACTAGACAAGATAATTTTTATTGCTGATAAAATTGGTAGAACTGATATACCAGAAGATTTAAAAGACTTAAAAGAAGTAGCATTAAATAACCTTGATGAAGCTATAATACTATTCCTAGAAAAACAGCAGATTATGTTAAAGAAACATAATAGAGATTTATTTCCTAGAACAATTAAACTACTAGAATCGTTAAAAAAGGAGTAATAATATGAAAACTAAAAAAACACTATTTTTTTCTAACATAATTGGAAATATATATGAAGACGATTTATCTTCTCGTTTCAACAACCATATGGCAGAATACTTAAAAAACAATATAAATAATGAATACAGTATGGTATTTATTGATGCCCCTGGTTTAGGTGGAGAAGATAATTATTTACCTAACATTTTAAGATGCTTTGAAAAGATTAATATTAATTTAAAGAATGTATTATTTGTAGGAGAAGACACGGAAAAGGAAAAATTAGATAGATTTTTAAAAGACAATAAACAAGTATTCTTTTTCTTAACAGGTGGTAATCCTTACACTCAATTTAATATTATTAAGAAAATGAACTTACAAGACACTCTTAAAAACAGTGAAGACTTAGTAATCGGATTTTGTGCAGGAGAAATTAATTTATCAATAAACTCTATTATTACTACTGATGATGATTTTGATACAACTGATAGTTATCAAGGTATTGGTAGAGAAAACATCACTATAGAGCCACATTATAATGACCCTAATGATGAAGAAAGAAACAATGAATTAAAAGACTTTTCTAAAAATCTTCATACAAAAGTATATGCTGTACCAGATGAAAGCATAATCTATTTTGAAGATGGCATAAAACATGAAGAAGGAATTATTTACTACATAGATAATCAGGAAAATTAAAAAAAGTTTACATGAAGTAACATATGAAGATTGCTATTAAATAGGATACAAATTATAATAAGCCAAAATGGCTTTTTTTGTTGTAAAACTTGATTGCTTCACGATCATACTGTATAATAAAAAACGTTTTTTAGAGGTAGTGTTATGTCCACATAGATGCCAGTGAAAAGTGTTACTTAAAGTGGGCTAAAGTATCAAACAAATTATTTTTGTGCAGATAATAAAAAGATGAGGTGTACCAAATGAAAGCAAAATTAGAAAAAGAATCTGAAGATATATTATCAAGAATCTATGGATATCTCCATGAAGGAGGAGAAGGAGATTTTTTTAGACTTTATTCTTCTTCTACTGAAAACATAAAAGGGTATTTGCCTATATTTGAGTTGTCAGAAAGAAAATTATGGACACTGGGTTCATCTTTTGATCACCCAATTAATGCAGCGCTCGCTGGCTGCCGAGAAATAAAAATTTTAGATATATGCCCGCAGACGACAATTTTTAGCTATTTAAAAAGGGCAGCCTTAAACACATTGAAGCGCCAAGAATTTATTAGTTTTTTCTCGATATATCCAACAGAACCCGATAGAAAAAAAGGAAAATACAACCAGGATTTTTTATCGAAAAAAACTTTTGAAAAAGTTAAAAATGAGTTGGAAAGTCTTGATAAGATATCTTATGAAGTATGGAGTGATTTGATAGGTTGGCTTAACCTCGAAGCTAAGACCCGTTTATTTAGACTAGATGATTGCCTTCCTGGAGAAATGATAGAAAGATGCAATTTATATTTGCAAGATGATGACATGTATAAAAAAGCCCGTTACGCCATAGACAAAGCATTGGTTGATATTACAATTGGTGATTGCATGGAAACCCCAATTGAAAGCGCGGATGTCATTTTTCTTACTAATATTCGCCTCTATATTGGAGAGAAGCGTTGGGTACAGCTATTAGAAAGAGCGGTAAATGCTTTAAATGATGATGGACAAATAATGGCTGACTATACTTGGGGAGAATACTTAACTGGTTCTGAGTTCGAACAAGTAGTTGATGTTATGTTACAAAAGATTCTAATAGATCGAGCGTTTCCCCGTGAATCAGCCTATGATAGAGCCACAAAAGACAAAATATTATACTATACAAATAGTAAAAAGAGGGGCCCATATTTATAGAAATGCCAAGAAATGGTACATTAGAGGAGATTATTATGGCAGTAATTGAATGCTTATCATTAAAAGACAAGATAGAATGGCTGAAGACCAGAGAAAATTTTGAGGTGCGGAAATATCTAGAAGAACAAACCAAGCATGTAAAAATAGATTACTATGGGGAATATCCTAGCATTTTAGAACTTATGGATAGTCAAACTAACAATCCCCTAACATCTTGGTGTGGGCCAGTTTCTGTTGCTTTAGCATATGCTCTTGCTAATAATGGATATGTAGAAAGAGGAATAATACATACCGCTACAACCCCATTTGGCAGTGTTGATATTCTTCATTGCTGGGTATGTTTTACCCATAATCAGGTTGCTTATGTGGCTGATCCATGTAATAATATAATTGCAACAAAAAGTGACTATTATGCTTTATTTAATCCTAATCTAAAAGGAAGCGTTTCTACAGAAAGAGTAAAACAAGCCTTGATACAAGGAATGAACTATAATGTGTATCTTATAAATGAACCAGATTATTTTTATGTTGCAAGTGAGCCCGACTTATCATCGCCCATAGCGCTTTGTGGAGCATTATTTAGAAGCGAGGGGAATGATTTAATAGTAAAAATTGTTAATTTCTATGATTCTCGATATGAATATCCGCATCTAGATGCTCAAAAAGAATTCAATAAAAAAGCCTCAGCCCAAAGATAGTTGGTAAAGATAAAAATGCTTTGAACAGGAGTTGATAAAATGACTAAACTAATATTTTTAGGAGTAGGAAATGGTGCAACACTAAACCTTTATAACACTTGTTTTGTTATTCAAACAAATAAAGAAAATTTTTTGATAGACACAGGTGGTAGTATTGAAATAATAAATAGATTAAAGAAAGTTAATATTGAATTTCAAAAAATAAAACACATATTTATATCACATACTCATACTGACCATATATTAGGTCTTATATGGATGATTAAAAGACTATACAAACCAATTACAAATAACGAACTAACTGATAAAATAAATATTTATTGTAATGATGAAGTATATGAGGGGCTAAAAAATCTTATTAAAATTCTATTACCAGATGAGTTAATGGACGTTGTATATGATTGGCTAGAGTTTAAAGAATTAAAAGATAAAGATAGATATACAATTAATGGTATAGAATATGAATTCTTTGATATAAAAGCTCACGGAAATAAACAATATGGCTTTGAATTCAAAGAAAATGGTAAAAGATTTGTATTTTTAGGGGATCAAACTATTAACTCTGATTTATTTCCAAGAGTTAAAGGTGCAGATTATGTAACTCACGAAGTGTTTTGCCTAGAACAAGAAAGAAAAAAATTTCTTATAAAAGCATCTGGACATTCAACAGTTAAAGATACATCCGAAACTATGAACGATTTAAATGTTAAAAACTTAATTTTATATCATACAGGAGAAGCCCAAGGTAAAGATAGAAAAAGAATATATACAGAAGAGGGCAAAGAATATTTTAAAGGTAATATAATAGTCCCAGATGAATTAGAAGAAATAGAATTATAAAAAGGGGTAATAAAGTGGGAAAATATTACAATCAATTAAATAAAGAAGTAAAAGAATATTTTAAAATATTATCAGCTGATTTCCCAGAATGGTTAGAGGATTATATAGCCACTAAAGAAATGCAGAGAATAGATAAAATTAGTTATAATTGTGGAACAAACTATTCCAAATTGTTTGATATAAAATTTTGGTATTCAAATCTAGACCATAGTGTTGCGGTAGCCTTGATTATGTGGCATTTTACTAATGATAAAAAGGAAACCATTGCGGGTCTACTTCATGACATTGCTACTCCTGCTTTTAAACATTGTATAGATTTTATGAATAAAGATTCTGAAAAACAAGAATCAACAGAAGAAAAGACAAGAGATATTATTGAAAATTCTAAAGAAATACGAGAATTATTAGCAAGAGATAATATTAAATTAGAAGATGTCATAGATTATAAAATATATTCCCTTGCGGATAACGATACTCCAAGACTAGCAGCCGATAGATTTGAATATTATTTTTCCTGTGGA
Organism: uncultured Erysipelotrichaceae bacterium; assembly: GCA_902780585.1. GTDB lineage: Bacteria > Bacillota_I > Bacilli_A > RF39 > UBA660 > UBA3789. Next base: position 11,884 of record CACZGA010000011.1, read on the forward strand.
CTTAATTTTAAGAGAATCTGGGAATTAGATGAGATAAAAAGAGTCTATGAAAATATAGTAATTGTTAAAAACGAAGATGGCGTAGATGAATTAGCTTTTAAAGATAAGAATGTTTGTGAAGAATATATTAAAAGAATATCTAAACTATGGCAAGAATGGATTAGTGATAAAGACAGAACACTAATGCAGTTTATTGCTGACATGTGTAAATCACTTAATAAAATAAATCATTTAACTGTAGAAGATTTATACAAACTAAGTGAAGAAGAGATAATAGAAAGAATAAAAAGTTCTAAAGAAAACTACTTAATGGAAGCCTGGCAGAACTTTAATAATTGTACCAAAGCATATAAAAGCGATTGTCTAGTTGAAGATAAATATTGTATCAATGTAACTACTAAAACAAAATATGTAAATCCCCTAGTACTTCACAATGGTACACCAAAGAGAATCTATGATGTATCGACAACTGCTAGAAAAACCATTGATACGTTTTTAAATATGCCTAAAGGTGGGTACTACACATATTTTGATTTTGATTTTAAACCATATTAACACACTAAAAAATGTACTTTTACACAATAATCATATATAATAAATATTGATTGGAGTGATAAAATGAAAAAATTAATCGTAGGACAATCAGGTGGCCCAACTTCAGTTATAAATGGCTCACTTGCCGGAGTATACTACGAAGCAAAGAAAAAAGGTTTTAAAGTATATGGTATGGTAAACGGAATAGAAGGTTTACTACAAGAAAGAATAGTAGATTTAGATGATTATTTTTTAGATAAAAATAATCTAGAATTATTAAAAAGAACACCTTCTAGCTTTTTAGGAACTTGCCGTTTCAAACTAGGAAGTATAGAAGGACACGAAGATACTTATGAAAAAATATTTGATATATTAGATAAACATGGTATTAATTCATTTATTTATATTGGTGGAAATGATTCTATGGATACTGTTGAATCATTATCAGATTATGCTGCTTCTAAAAAGAAAAAGCAAAACTTTATAGGAGTACCAAAGACAATCGATAATGATTTACCAATTACTGATCACTGCCCAGGATTTGGTAGTGCTTGTAAATATATCGCTACAACCCTAAGGGAAGTAATCCAAGACAATAATTGCTATGGTAATACTAAACCTACTGTAGCTGTTGTAGAAATAATGGGAAGACACGCTGGTTGGTTAACTTCCGCCGCTGCTCTTGCTAAAGATGAAACCGGTCAAGGTGTAGATGCTATCTACTTACCAGAAATACCATTTAATCTAGATTCATTTGTAGAAGAAACTAAAGCATTATTAAAGAAAAAATCAAACATAGTAATTGCTGTATCTGAAGGAATAAAAACAGAAGATGATCAATTTGTATGTGAATTAACTAATTCTAATCTTCTCGTAGATTCATTTGGTCATAAGGAATTAGCAGGCTGTGCTGATATTCTATGTAAGTTAATAAAAGAAAAAATAGGCGTTAAAACAAGAGCAATAACTTTATCAACATTACAAAGAGCTGCTGCTCACTTAGCCTCAAAAACAGACTTAGATGAAGCTTTTAATTGTGGAAAAAAAGGTGCTGATTTAGCATTTAGTGGAGAATCTGGAAAAATGGTTTATATGAATCGTGTATCTAATGACCCTTACAAAATAAAATATGAAGTGTTTGACGATATTCATAAAATAGCCAATATTGAAAAGAAAATACCATTAGAATGGATAGATGTAGATAATAACTATGTAAAAGACGAATTAGTAGCGTACTTAAAGCCTTTAATCCAAGGTGAAGTAAAACAAATTTATAAAGATGGTATACCTCAACATATTAATTTAAAAAATGAATAAAGATTTGTTTATTAAATTACATACAACTAAAATGGGAATTAACAGAATAAAAAAGAATTTAAATTTAAAGGATGAAGATGTTGTAGAATATTGTAAGAATAAGATGCTAGATAATAAATGTATATACTATAAAAAAGGAAAAAACTATTACTTTGAAATAGACAATATAATAATCACAGTAAATGCTACATCTTATACTATAATAACCGCTAAAAAAATATAAATAAGAGCCAAATATGGCTCTTTATTAATTAATAATTATATGATAAAATAACAATGAAAATACTAGAAAAGAGGTTCAATATGATAGATATAAAAGAAGAAAAAAGAAATCTAGAAGAATTAAAAAAAGAAATCATAGAACTTAGGAGGTCACTTTGACTTTCCAGCAAAAGTAGAAAGAATTAACGAACTACAAAAGAAAACTGAAAGTATAGATTTCTGGAATGATAGAGCAACAAGTGAAGAAGTACTATCAGAATTAAATGCATTAAAAGATATTACCTCACAAGTAGAAACTCTTGATAATGATATTAATTCTAATATTGATATACTTAGTTTAATGGAAGAAGAACCAGATCAATCTCTACTAGATGAAATTGAAAGTATTTTACCAACCATAAAAAAGAAAACCGAAGAATTAAAATTATTAGTTCTATTATCAGGACCATATGATAAAAATAATTGTATTGTAGATATTCACCCTGGAGCTGGAGGAACAGAATCATGTGACTGGGCAAGTATGCTATATAGAATGTATATCCGTTGGTGTGAAAAGAAAAATTACAAAGTAACAGTCCTAGATTACCAAGATGGTGAAGAAGCTGGAATTAAAAGTGTATCTTTCTTAGTAAAAGGACTAAATGCCTATGGTTACTTAAAAAACGAAAAAGGGGTTCATCGTCTAGTAAGACTATCTCCTTTTGATTCAAATAATAGAAGACATACATCTTTTGCCTCTATTGAAGTAACCCCTGAAATAGAACAAGATACAACAATTGAGATTGATGAAAAAGATTTAAAAATAGATGTCTATCGTTCAACAGGTGCAGGCGGCCAAGGTGTAAATACAACGGACTCTGCTGTAAGAATTACGCATTTACCTACTAAAATAGTCGTGACTTGCCAAAATGAACGTAGCCAAATTCAAAACAAAGAGCAAGCCCTTAAAGTATTAAAAAATAAACTATTATTAAAAAAGATAGAAGAGCAAGAGCAAGAATTAAAAGGAATCAAAGGAGAACAATCAAATATTGAGTTTGGTTCCCAAATAAGAAGTTATGTAATGCATCCATATTCTATGGTAAAAGATCATAGAACAAATACTGAAACAAGTAATGTAGATAAAGTATTAGATGGAGACATAGATATATTCATAGAAAGTAATTTAAAAAGGGGATAATTATATGAATGTTTTTTCAAAAGCTAAAGATATTCGTTTAATGGAATATATTAATAAAAAGTCCTTAGTAAAAAGAACAATAGAATTCATTATAGGTTGTTTCCTAATTGCCTTAGCCTATAATATTTTTGTAGTCCCTAATAATTTAGTACCAGGTAATGTAGGTGGACTTGCAGTTATCTTTAATAGGCTTTTTAATATATCAAATTCAATTGTTATATTAATTTTAAATATATTTTTATTAATATTAAGTTATATCCTTTTAGGCAAAGAAAAAACAAAAGCTACTATCTTAGGTTCCCTTTTATTACCAGTTTTTGTTTCCTTAACAGAAAATATAAATATCTGGCTTCAAATAGATACTTCTCAAGTATTATTATCCTCAATATTTGGTGGAATAATCTATGGCTTTGGAGCAGGTATGGTATTTAAAGCAGGTTTTACTACTGGTGGAACAGATATTATTAATCAAATCATATGTAAGTATGGCAAAACTAGTATGGGTAAAAGCATGCTAATGAGTGATGGGTTAATAGTATTATCATCTGGAGTTGTTTTTGGAATTAATAATATGATGTATTCAATATTAATGTTATATATAATTAGTCTTATGGCAGATAGAGTTGTACTTGGAGTATCTGAAAGTAAAATGTTTATGATAGTAACAGACAAAGAAGAAGAAGTAAGAAAATTCATATTAAAAGAACTAGGCCAGAAAATTACAGTATTTAATGCCCATGGTGGTTATAAAAAGAAATTAGAAAATGTAATTATGACTGTGCTACCTACAAAAGACTATTATCTATTAAAAGAAGGAATTAAAACTATAGATGAGAATGCATTCTACATAATCACCGATAGTTATGAAGTGTTTGGAGGAAAGGATAATGATGAATAATATTAAAACGAAAAATTGGTTATCTAGAAGTATATTAATTATTATTTCAATATTAATAAGTGCCGTTGTTTATAATTTGTTTTTATTGCCACTTAGTCTAGTAACTGGAGGAACTAGTGGTATCGCAACTATTACACATTACTTATATGATATGGACCCAGCTCTTATTATTTTAGTTTTATCTCTAGCTTGCTGTATCTTTAGTTTTATGTACTTAGGCAAAGAAAGAACAGCGGGAACATTACTTGCAACTATTCTATATCCAATTATGGTAAAAGTAACCGCCGATTTTTCTACTAAGTTTGTATTAGATACTTCAGATATTTTACTAGTAGTTTTATTTGCAGGAGTATTAAATGGTGTAGCCAATGGTTTAATGTATAAGAGTGGTTATAGTAATGGGGGACTACCAATAATTTCCCAAATACTATATGAAAAGTATCAAATATCAATTGCTAAAACAAGTATGATAATGAATATAATTATTGTTTGTATCGGTGGTTTATTCTTTGGAACAACAAATGTCTTGTATGCAATTATATATTTATATATAAACAATATAGTAATGGATAGAGTACTATTAGGTATTTCCACAAATAAAGCATTCTATATTATGACCAAAAAAGAAGAAGAAATAAAAGACTATATAATTAATAGTCTCCATCATACAGTAACAACATTTAATGTAAAAGGTGGTTTCTTAGAAGATAAAAGAAAAGTAATTCTAACAGTAATACCATCATCAGAATATTATAAATTAACTGAAGGAATTAAAGAAATAGATCCAGAAGCCTTCTATGTTGCTACAGATTCATACCAAGTAGAAGGTGCTAAATAAAGGCTTTAATAAGCCTTTTTATTTATGATAAAAGCCTTTAATATATCTATGTTTTATGTTATAATGACTATAAGATGGAGTAGAATCCAATAATCCATTTAATAATAGACAGGAAAAGAAGGTGGTGAATACTAGATGGATTTAATAAGATTAAAAAATGTTGAAAAGAAATATAAAAATGGCGTAACTGCTATTTATGATTTAAATTTGGCTATAGAAAAAGGCTCTTTTGTCTTTGTAATTGGAGGCTCAGGTAGTGGAAAAAGCACTTTGATTAAGATGCTTTATAGAGAAGAAAAACCTACCAGAGGCCAAGTAATTGTTGGAGGCTTAGATGTTGCCAAACTAAAGAATAAGAAAGTATATAAATTAAGAAGAAAGTTAGGGATTGTTTTCCAAGACTATCGACTTTTACCAAAGCAAACAGTTTATGAAAATGTAGCTTTTGCTCTAGAGTGTATAGGTGAAAAAAGAGATATTATTAGAATTAAAGTACTAAAAGCTCTAGAAGATGTAGGCTTAAAAAACAAAGTACATGAGTATCCAGATAACCTATCAGGAGGAGAACAACAAAGAGTCGCAATAGCCAGAGCTATTGTAAATGACCCTAAGTTATTACTATGTGATGAGCCTACTGGTAACTTAGATCCTGAAAAGAGTATGGAAATAATGAGAGTACTTGAAAGTATTAACAAAACAAGAGGAACTACTATTATAATGGCAACTCATGATAAAGAAATTGTTAATAAAATGAAAAAACAAGTTATTACTCTAAAGGATGGACACTTAGTTAAATTTAAACAGAAAGGAACGTATGCCGAATGAAACCATTTAGAATGTTAGGAAGAAGCATCCGTGATGCTGTTAAAAGTGTAATCAGAAACTTTTCTTTATCTTTAGCGTCTATCTCATGTATTACAATTACTCTTATCATAGTAGCTGTAGCTATTATGGCCTCTTTTAATGTAAAAAATTTTACTGAAGCAATAGAAAAAGATATGACAATAGTAGTATTTGTAGACAACGATGCTACTGAAGATGAAGTAAAAGCAATTGAAAAAGATATCCAATGTATTAATAATGTTGAAAAATATACCTTCCAAACAAAAAAAGAAGTAAAAGATAAAATGCAAGAAGAGTCAGAGGTATTTAAAACAGTATTAGAAAATTGGTCAGAAGAAGAAAGCCCATTAAAAGATACCTTCCAAGTTAAAGTAAAAGATATTACTTCTATTAAGAAAACTGCTGAAAGAATTGAAAAAATAGACAAGGTATCTGTAGTAAGATATGGTGAAGGTATGGTAGATAAAATGGTAAAAGCCTTTGCTAATGTTGAAAAAGTAACTTATGGTATAGTAATTGCCTTAGTTTTAGTTACAGTATTCTTAATTGTTAATACTATTAAATTAACAATATCTGCCAGAAGAAAAGCAATAGGTATTATGAGACTTGTAGGTGCTAGTAACCTTACCATTAAATTACCATTTATTATAGAAGGAATGATTTTAGGACTACTTGGTTCAGTAGTACCTGTCATAGTTACAACTTATGGTTATTATGCTTTCTACCATCACTTTGATGGATATCTTTATTCAAGATTAATTCAATTAATTAAACCAGAACCATTTATATATCAAGCTTCTATTATTGTAATAATAATTGGTATTGTAGTAGGTATGATAGGTAGTGCAAGTGCTGTTAAGAGATATTTAAAGATATAATGAAGAATAAAGTATTAGTTATAACCTCATTAATTGTAACACTTGTATCTTTCGTAGCACTACCGATAGATACAAGTGCAAAAACTATTCAAGAGTTTGAACAAGCTGTTGAGAATTATACAAAAGAGTTAGAAGAGAAAAAAGCTAACTTAGCTCAGAATGATGAGGAAATAGCTGCTATAAAAAAGAAAATAGCTGCTATCGAGCAACAAATGAAAGAAGCCCAAGAAGAAATAGAAAGACTACAAGAAGAAATAATTGCTTGTGAAGAAGAAATAAAAAAGAAAAGTGAAGAAAGTAAAAAAATAATAGAATATTACCAAGTATCTAATGGTGAAAATGCTTACTTAGAATATGCTTTTGGAGCTAATGATATTACAGATATGATTTATAGAATGTCTATTGTTGAACAATTAACTGAATATAATGATAATCTAATGAAAGAATTAGATGCTCTTATAAAGAAAAATCAACAAAGCCAAAGAGATTTAGAAGCCAAGCAAGAAGAGTTAGAACAACTACAAATAAACTTAAGAAAAGAAAAAGCTAAGATAGAGCAAGAATCTGCTGAAATAAAAGAATCTATGCCATCAATTGAAAATCAGATAAAGTCTGCTCAAGAAAGTGTTAAATACTATAAAAGTTTAGGCTGTGGTGCTACTGAAGACATTGCTGCTTGTGAATATCGAATTGCTCAAGCAAGTGCTAGTAGTCTTCCAAGTGTTGGAACATTCCAAAGACCAATAGAAAATGGTTATATTGTAAGAGGATTCACTGGAAAAAATGGCCATACTGGAATTGATATGAGTAGTAATAATAAAGCTATAGCAGTTTATCCAATTGCTCAAGGAATTGTTCATAAAATATATACCGATAGTTGTTCAAGCAGTTGGTGTGGTTATGGCTGTAACGGAAACGCTAAAATAGTAGTTGTAAAACATAACTATAATGGCGGATTCATTTATTCATCTTATGTTCACTTACGTAGTTATGGAAATATAAGTGAGGGCTCATACGTATCCAAAGATACTATCTTAGGTTATATGGGAACAACAGGTTGTTCAACTGGCCCACATCTACACTTAGAAATAGCCGATTGTCACTGGCAAAAGGGTGTTTGTACATATTACTCTTACAAGAGTGGTGGACAAACTATTTTAGGTTACGTAGACCGTCTAAAGAATCCTGCAAACTATGTAAAATTCCCATCAAGATGGAATAATAGATAAGAAGAATAGGAAACTATTCTTTTTTTTGTACACCATAAGAGAATTTAAGTAGACTATTAATCTAACTATAATTATTATAGGTGTATAAAATGAATCCAGATAAAATAGGTAAATTTATTTTACAATTAAGAACCGAAAAACACTTAAGCCAATATCAATTAGCCGACAAAATACCCATAAGTAGACAAGCTATAAGTAAATGGGAAAGAGGAAAAACTATCCCAGATTCATCAACCCTGATAAGACTAAGTGAAATATTTAATGTTACAATTAACGAACTATTAAATGGTGAAAGAATAACAGATAATACAATTAAAGAATTAGAAGAAACAACTTTATCTATTTTAGATGAACATAATAAAAAAACAAAATACTTAAAAATACTTCTTCATACATTAATACCTATAATTTTAATATTAATTATTATTTTATTAAGTTATTATTTTATAAATACATACAATACTATAAAAGTATATAAAGTATATGCTAGTAGTAAAGATTTTAATATAGTAGATGGCTTATTAATTACTACTAAACAAAAGACATATTTAAAATTAGGAAAAGTTCATAGTATTAATAATATAGAAATAAATAATATTAGTTTATACTATATGCACAATGGTAAAGAAAAATTAATATATGAAGATAAAGATATTGATACTACAATTATTGAACTTAATGGTTATGAAGAAATGATATCTCTAAGTAATATAAAAGAATTATTAAATGATTCATATTTGATAATTGTCTATGATAACTTAAAACTTGAAAAAGTAAAATTAAATTATAAAAGAGATTATATAAATAATAACTATCTAATTCCTAAAGTAAAAAAAGTATCTGAAAAAGATATTGAAAAACCCCAGGAATCTCTCTTTATAAATAATACAATTAAAGAAATAAAAGTAAAAGGCTACTATAATAATTCTTCCTATATGTACGATATAGAAGATAATAGACAAATACAATATCATGAACAATTAGAACAAATAATATTTAAAGAAAAAAATACTGTTATATGGACTATATTTTCCAGTAATCATATTTATATTTGTAATAATATAAGTAATCAAGAAGAATGTGAAAAGAAATGTAAGAAGGATATTGAAAATTATTTGTTTGAAAAGAGTTAGAACCTAACAGGTTCTACTCTTTTTTTAAACATTCTGTAAAATTAAAAATGAAAGGAGGTAAAAAATGAGAAAGAAGCTAATAAGAATCATACTTCTAATAATTACACTGATGGGAATAAGTCTAAATACATACGCAAAGGATTCGGTATATTATACTACTCCAAAAGGAATAGAATTAACCAAAGAAGAATATAACTTTTTAGTTAATTTCTATTGGCAAGGTTATGTAGACAATATGAGTGAAGAACAATATGAAGAATTTGCTAATTCAGATTTATTAAGTAGAAAACTAATTGTAAAAACTTCAGAAGACAATGAACCAAATAGATCACCAACTCATACAACACCATCAAAACATCTTAAAATATCTGCCGCATGTTCCACAAATTGTACTGTAAGTATTGTTGCGACTTGGACCGTAAACCCATCTATTAGAAGTTATGATACCATAGGCGCATATCTAAGTGGAGTTTCCTTAATTTCTGCTAATCAAACAACTGTTAGTAGCTCTAATGGGACAACATTCTTCTACAATTGGAAATCAACATATAACGGAGTTGGAAACTCAGTATTATTACCATCAGGTACGAATTTAGTAGTAAACCAAATTCTTACAACCACGACTGGTGGAATAATTTATGGTAGTTATCAGCACGCTACACAAAATGTAACGCTACTTGTAAGCAAACAATATAACATATCATTAGGTGGCTATGGAAATGTATTTGCTTTCTATGGTAATGCATATGGCGTATATGATGGTATGGGTGGCGTAGATCTATACGTATAAATGGTTTAACTGAAAAAGAAAATGCAATAGTCTCTATTGCATTTTTTCATTGAAAAAATATAGTTGTTAGATTAGAATAAATAACTACAAAGGAGAACAAATGGAAAACTATATTTACTATAAAGAACCTTTTTGTATAGAAGAATCTGTTTTAATATATAACACAGGAGAAGGCTTTGATAAGTATCTAGAAGGGTTACCAGTTAATATATATGATGATTTTAGCGAAGAAGAAAAAGACCCAATATATAAACGGTATTTGTCGATATTAGAAAGCTTTATAGATCCAAGGATATATGGGGTTTTAGGAGGAAGAAATTTGTTTTTTGATGAAAAAGATGAAATGGTGTCAGAAGTATTTTCTGGAGTTTTATCTTTTTATGAAAGAATGAGGGAACCTCTTAATATCTATGGAGAACATTTAAATCACAAAATACATTTAGATGATGAATACATTATTTTTTCTTATACAGGAGAAGGCTGTTTTTACGAAATACAAGAAGACTATTTCCTAGTAATGGATAGAAACTGGCAAGCATTTTATTTTATTGAGCCAATAGAAGATGTAATACAAGAAGACTCTTATTATAATGGTTTATATGTTATACTATATGAAAGAGTAAAAGATAATAATCGTTTTACATTTAGAAGAAAAGATGCTAAGATTATGGCTCTATCCGAATCAGAAGACTATAGTATAGATATAAATGATATAAATGATTTTTTAAAAAGATTTAAAGTGCATAAAGACGAATGGACAGAAAAGAGGGCAAAAAAATATGTTCGAAGTAATAAGCAAGTACCAACCGAGTGGGGATCAACCACAGGCAATTAAAGAATTAGTAGATGGTATAAATGAAGGCAAAAAAGAACAAGTATTATTAGGTGCTACGGGAACAGGTAAAACATTTACTATAGCTAATGTAATCAAAAAAACAAATAAACCAACTTTAGTATTAGCCCATAATAAAACTTTAGCAGGCCAATTATATTCTGAATTAAAAGAATTATTTCCTAATAATAGAGTAGAATACTTTGTATCATACTACGATTACTACCAACCAGAAGCCTACGTACCATCAACGGATACTTATATTGAAAAAGATTCCTCTATTAATGATGAAATAGATGAATTGCGTCATGCTGCGACATCTGCTCTTATATCTAGAAGAGATGTAATCGTTGTCGCTAGCGTATCTTGTATATATGGTATTGGAGAAGTAGAAGAATATAAAAGTAAAATGTTAACTCTATCAGTAGGGGAACATATGAGTAGAAATAAAGTCCTTGAAAAACTAGTAGAGATGCTCTATGAAAGAAATGATATGGACTTCAAAAGAGGTACATTTAGAGTTAGAGGAGATACTTTAGAAATAATACCAGCTGGTCAAAGACTAACTGGGTATAGGATAGAATTTTTTGATGACGAAATAGATAGAATATCAGAAATTGATTCTTTAACTGGTGTAATAACAAATAATGTTAAAAATGTAAGTATCTTTCCTGCCAGTCACTTCGTAGTTAGTGATGATAAATTGCATCTAGCAATAGAAAGAATAAAAAAAGAATTGCAAGAAAGATTACAAGTCTTAAAAAGTGAAAATAAATTATTAGCCGCAGAACGCCTAGAACAAAGAACTAATTATGACATTGAAATGTTAGAAGAAACAGGTTTCTGCTCTGGAATAGAAAACTATTCTGCCCCTATGGCTGGTAGAAAACCAGGAGAAACACCTACTACTCTTATGGACTTTTTCCCGGATGATTATTTATTAGTAGTAGATGAATCTCATGTTACTCTTCCTCAAGTAAGAGGTATGTATAATGGTGATAGAGCAAGAAAACAAAACCTAGTAGATTATGGTTTTAGACTACCAAGTGCCTTAGACAATAGACCTTTAAAATATGATGAATTTGAAAGTAAAATTAATCAAGTAATTTATGTATCGGCTACTCCAGGAGACTTAGAACTAGAACACACTTCTAATCACTTTGTAGAACAGATAATAAGGCCAACAGGTCTATTAGACCCAACCATAGAAGTAAGAAAAACTGCAGGTCAAATTGATGATTTAGTAGGAGAAATAAATAATAGAATAGAAAAGAATGAAAGAGTCTTAGTCACAACTTTAACTATTCGTATGGCTGAAGAATTAACTAATTATTTAAAAGAATTAGATATTAAAGTAGCCTATCTACATAGTGAAGTAAAAACATTAGAGAGAATGCAAATAATACACGATATAAGAACTGGTAAATATGATGTATTAGTAGGTATTAACTTATTAAGAGAAGGTCTAGATATTCCTGAAGTAAGTTTAATTGCTATCTTAGATGCTGATAAAGAAGGCTTCTTAAGAAGTACTAGAAGTTTAATCCAAACTGTAGGAAGATGTGCTAGAAATGCTAATGGACATGTTATATTCTATGCTGATAAAATGACAGACTCTATGAAAGAAGCCATAGATGAAACTGCTAGACGTAGAAAAATTCAAGAAGAATATAATAAAGAACATAATATTGTACCTAAAACTATTATTAAAGAAATAAGAGAAGTTATTTCAAATACAGATCAAGTAAAGGGCAAAGAAAAGAAATTAACAAAGAAAGAAATAATGAAAAATATAGATACGATAGAAAAAGAAATGAGAGAAGCCGCTAAAAACTTAGACTTTGAAAGAGCCATGGAACTAAGAGATATATTATTTGAAATGAAATCACAGTAGGGGGATATATGATTAATAAAATATTAGAAAGAGAAATAGAAAAGAAACAAAAAGGACACATATTATTTGACCATCAAGAAGGAAGTGATCTACACAAACTTGCACAATATTTAGAAGAAAAAGGAGAAATTGTAATTAATTTTAATCCAATAGAATGGCATGATAAAGTAGTAGCTGTCGTTTTAGTAAAAGATATAGAAGGAATAATAATTCAAAGAGAAAAAAAAGAGAAATTTGAAGCGTGCCGAAAATATATCGCAACAAAATTATTAACGGAACTAGAAAAAAAATACCCAGAGATAAAACAATATGAAGGGTCCAGTTATTTACCCATTTTTTTAGAAGGCGATAGACAAGAATATGAAGCAAAAAGGCAATCCATCTATTCATTGGAAGATGTAGAAGAAATTCTAGAAGTAGAAGGAATTACATTAGATAGAGTTCACTTTATTATGAATGGAACACGGTCTGATACAATTTGTGATTCGCTATCAATCTTACTTTCAGATAAAACACCATTTAAAGTATCCATCTATTGTTCTCCTAATGGTTTTTACACCTACCGTATTCCAGATGCAACAGAAAAAATCTTTCTTGATCAAGTATATAATTATACAAGATATGATAAATTTCAAGAAGGAATAAGAGAAGGAATAGGAAATAATGCAGTAAAGCTACATAAAAAAGGGAAGACCCATGAAGAAGTATAAGAAAATATATATTGAAATAACTAATAACTGCAATCTTAATTGCAGTTTTTGTACTCCCGTAACAAGACCAAAAAGGTTTATGAGTAAAGAAGAGTTTGAGAGTATTTTAAAAAAGATAAAAGATTATACTGACTATATTTATTTACACATAAAAGGAGAACCTCTACTTCACCCCGAAATAATAGATTTTTTAAAACTATGTGAAACATACTCTCTCAAAGTAAATCTCACAACTAATGGAACCCTATTTCCCAAATATGCTAAAGAACTTAGTACTTGTAAAGCTCTAAATAAAATAAATTTCTCCCTTCACTCTGAAAATAATATCCCCAATTACTGTGGAAAGATATTTGAAAGTGTTAATGAAATTCCTGAAAGAGTAACAATAATATATCGTTTATGGACTCTAAAAGATAATAAACTAGATAAAAAATCCACAGAAACAGTGGAAAAAATAAAAGATTATTATAATTTATCCAGAGAAGTAGTGGAAAAAATAAAAAATGAAAAAAACATTAAAATTAATCCCCATATTTATGTGGATAAAGATAATGAATTTACTTGGCCAAGTGTAAGTAAAGAAAAATCAGTAGGCTATTGTTATGGTTTAAAAACTCATATTGGTATATTAGTAGATGGGACAGTAGTGCCATGCTGCCTAGATAGTGAAGGTGATGTTTACTTAGGTAATATTTATAAAGAAACATTAAACACAATAATTAATAGTAATAATTATAAAAATATAAAAAAATCATTCGAAAATAGAAAACCTTTACCAGAATTATGTCAAAAGTGTACATTTAAGAATAAATTTACTAAATAAAAAAACAATTCTAATGATACAATCATAATAGAGGTGGAGAAAATGCGTTGTAATAAATGTGGAGATGAAAATCCAGAATATAGTAAGTTTTGTTCAACTTGTGGTGGCCCTCTTGAACAAGCAAATCACCCCCAACAAAATAATGCCCCAAGTAATATACCAATACAATCTATGAATAACTCCCATAAAAGAAACAATAACAATAAACAAGGAATATTGAGTATTGTATTAGGTTTTTTAGCAGGTATAACTGCTTTGTTTCTTAGATTTTTTTCTATAGGTTTACCAATTGCCGGTATTATTTTAGGCGTAAAAACTCTAAAAAAAGGTCAAAAAGGTTTAGGTATAGCTGGCATAGTATTAAATATTATTGGCTTCTTTGCTGTTGTAATCATACAACTAGCATTTATTGGTTTAGAAGCATATGACATAACTGGAACTCTTGAATGTATCAATTATCCCAATAATGTAACCGATCCAAATGAAATCAATAAATTGTTTAATGGTCAAACTATTAAATATCAGTTTAATAAAGACAAAACATTTACAGTACAATATGGAGAAAATGGTAAAGATGGTTATATTACCGGTACTTACAAAAAAGTAGACGTTAAAGCCAAAGATGAAGCTATAGCGTACACCATTAATATGACTGCAAATTATAGAAATATAGGCGGAAAAACATATAATGAAGAATATACTACTCAATATGAAATAGTTGCTAGTTTAAAAAACAAAAATGAATATGCTATGATTAATACAGTATCATATAGTATGTATTATTGTAGAAAACAATAAAAAGTCGCAAGACTTTTTTCTTTATTGTATCAAAAAGCCACACCAAGTGGTGCGGTTGAAATTTCAATTTAGGAAAAAACCAATCAGTTATAAGATTGGCTTTTATTATCAGAATAAATAATATGTGAAACTATACCTATAATCCAAAGAATGATTCTTCCACCTATAAAATAAACGATAAAAGCAGCATAATTTATACCAGAAAACCAACCACTATCACATTTATTAGTAAAATAATTAATACCTGGGGCATTAATAAATACATAGATAAATAATAATAAAAATAAAAAGATAGGTTCAATAACAAAGAATAATTTATCTTTCTTTTTAAAATGATAAAAAGTAATAATTACTGAGACAATTAAAGATAATCCAATAGCAATATATATAAATAGATTTAATAATTCACAATCAAATAAAAATAGTTTACATATACAATAAACAACATGTATTAATATAAATTCTATCGTAGCGGTCTTAATAATAATTTTATTCTCTTTATTCATATACTCACCAATCAAATTATAAAATATTAGTGAATAATTATCAATAAAGAATGTTGCTTTATTATATATTTATATTTTAAAAATAATGATATCAAAAATGAATAGAATAAAAAAATATGATATAATACACAAGAGGCGATAATATGGATAAAATAATCATAAAAGGTGCTCGAGAAAATAATCTTAAAAATATAAATATTGAACTACCTAAAAATAAGTTAATAGTTATGACAGGTTTATCAGGTTCTGGTAAATCTTCTTTGGCGTTTGATACTATTTATGCTGAAGGACAAAGAAGATATGTAGAAAGCTTATCTGTAGATTCAATAGAAGGTTTGTCCCCAGCAATTTCTATTGATCAAAAAACCACTAACAATAATCCCCGTTCTACTGTAGGAACAGTAACTGAAATATATGATTATTTGAGATTGGTATTTGCTAGAGTTGGTGTACCATATTGTCCAAATCATAATATTCCTATCTCTTCCCAAAGTGTAGAAGAAATGACTAATAAAGTAATGGAATATCCCATAGCTACAAAACTTATAATATTGTCCCCTGTAGTACATGGCGAAAAAGGTACTCATAAAGACTTATTAGAAAAATTAAGAAAAGAAGGCTATATCAGAGTAAG
>CACZGA010000012.1 GCA_902780585.1 uncultured Erysipelotrichaceae bacterium
AATGTCCAATTACATTCATTGCTGTTTTAGCATCAACATTAGTAGCAAGAACAGCTACTATTTTTTTATCCTCATATTTCATTTTTTACCATCCATTTTATTTATCATTATTTCATCTATCTATTTTCAAATAACAAAATATTATTAAAAATTATTTTCATCTAGCAAAGGAATAATATTAATTAATGGTTCCTCATACGGATGAACCTCTCTTATTTTTGAAACAACACCTTTTACTTTGTCTACTTCACAATTTATTTCTAATTTATCTTCTTCTACAAATTCTAATTTATTATTTTCTCCAATATATGGATTAGCATCATCATTTGGTTTAAAAGTCCCAATACACTTAGTAGACACAGAGCAATGAGAATAATTACCTATAACTCCAGCCCCTTCATTACAAATTGCCATTCTAACTTCTTCTGTATTTTCTTTTGGAACAGTTACAATTATCATCACTCTACTAATATTAAAATACATAGTTATACACCTCTTATTATATTATCAAATACTATACTATTTTGAGCAACTTTTAAATATTATATCATATAATTTATAGATTATAGATTATTAATAATTTTACTATTCATTCATCAAATTACTATAATAATTATTAATTTCTAATAAAATGAAATTGTTGAGAAAAAAAATAATATTTGTTATTATAAAAAATATAAGGAGACTATTATGAAATACATTAAAAATATAAAAGATTTTGATTTAGAAAAGTGGTGGAAAAGTTTTTCTAAAAAAATAGAAAAAGAAGATTTAATCATATTATTTACAATCTTCTTATTTGGACTTATTAATTATTTTTATTTTTTAGGACATACTGTACTTACTCCAGATGGCTTAACTTATGGCCCTATATATAAATCTGGAGGATGGGAATTTGATTTAGGAAGACCTTTACTATTAATTATAGATCGACTTAGAGGAGGCCTTGTTTCTTCACCGATTATCTTGTTTTTTTCTTTTATTTATTTATCTATTAGTACCATGATTCTTAGAAGAATATACCCTATTAAAAGTAAATTTACTATCTTTTTAGTTTCTCTTTTAGTAGTTTTATTCCCTGTATTTTCTGAATCTTCTCTATTTATTTATTGTTTTGATAGTTACTGTTTATCATTCTTGTGTTCAATACTTGGAATATACTTTATTAAAAACAAGAAATACTTATTTAGCATTCTTTCTATAATTATTTCTCTATCTCTATACCAAGCTTATATAAGTGTTACTATTACAGGATTATTACTGCTATTTATAATTGATATTCTCGATAAAAAACAATCACTTAAAGACTTTATTATTCAAATGATTATTGTATTTATTGGCCTTGTTTCTTACTTTGCATTATTAAAAATAGGAATGCTTGTATTAGGAAGAAATCTTGCTGAATATAAAGGTGCAAGTTCCTTTGGAATTCATACTATTCTATCACTACCTAAAAGTATTTTAAATTCTTATTCTGACTTTTATTCTTACTTCTTATTAGATAATATTATTTTTAATCATTATTATTATAGATTTATAATTAATCTAGTTATATTTGTGCTTATGTTAGGTATTTTATATCCTATATTTCGGAATTTAAACATTTATCAAAAGACTCTATTAATAATTTCTCTTTTATCATTACCTATTACTATTAATATTATGGATTTAATAGCGTGTGATACAAGTATCAATTTAGTTACTGCAATTGGCTTTATTATGTTTTATTTATTATTTATCATTTTAATGGAAAAGTACCCTACTATACCAATTATTAAAACTTTATCTGCTTTATTTATTATGATATTATGTTATACCCATTTATTATCTAATAATGGTACTTTTCAATCTAGAGTAGATACCTATAATAATTATTATGCCCAAAGTAGTTATATTTTAAATAGAGTTAAAAATCTAGATGGTTATCAAAAAGACTTACCTTGGTCATTTAATAATATTATTATGTATAAATCACCTAATCTCAAAGCAAGTAATGGCTATCTAGCAAAAGACTATGAAACATTTACTGGATATTTAGGTGTATCTGAAACAGAAGTCTTTTATCGAAGATTTTTAGGAGAAGAAATAACTATTGTTCCAGAAGAGAGATATCGAGAAATCACAAAAAAAGAAGAATATCAATCTATGAAAACAGGAGATATCAAAATTATAGATGGAGTTATTATTATTAAAGTAAGTGATGATGACTTATAAAATAATAAAAAAAGTAGACCATGTTAATATACATTGTCTACTTTTTTTATGAAACAATTTAAAAAGAAAAAAATATATAATATTGACAGAATAATAATAATGAATATAATTAATATAATTATTGAATTAAAGGAGGTAATTTAACTGTGATACTACAAAAGAAAATAAAAAATTATAATATCCTTGCTTTAATTAAACTATATATTTATCAACATGGTATTATTGTACCAAATGAATATACAGAAAAATTTTTAAAGATACAATATTCTGGATATAGAACTACTTCAGGTCTCTTTATAAAACTGGGTGGTACCTATTCTAAAAAAGAATTTAAATATCATAAAAAAAATAAAGATTTCAAGCACTTAGAAGGAGATATTCAAAATTTAACATATGAAGATTATTTAAAGAACAGAGAATGGGTTACCGCTAGAATTTTAGAACAATCAATGATAGATTTTGATTTTGATTCGCTAACTTATTTTAAACTTGAAACAAATGAACAAGATAAATTTATAATAACCGGGCAATATTTAGATAAAGATGGGCTTAAACATGCAATTTACTTAGACGATGTAGGCATATTTAATAAAGAAGTAAATAATGATGAAGATGGTGTTATTTCTCAAGCAGGTGGTGCAAGAGCAAGATTATCAATTGCTGGTGCTAATTGTGCAAGTGGATGCTCATTTTGTTCTTTTGGACCTAATTGCTACAAATATGAAAAAGGAACATATACACAAGATAGACTTAATAATTATCTAATTCCTATGTTACAAGATGTTATTAGTAAAGAAAAGTTAAAACATTTATTTGTAACAGGCGGAAATCCAAGTCTAGATGATATGGAAAATTGGACTTATTATTTAAGTGAGTGCATAAAATCATTTAAAAATGAACTTATAAAACAAAATATTCCCTTAAGCAACATCAAAATTGATGTAATGTTAACCCCCCGATCATTTACAAAATATGTTGACACACATGAAGAATATTCAAAGTATTTAAAATATTTAAAAGAAATGGGTGTAACAAACCTTGCCCCAAATATAGAAATATGGAATGAAAAATATTTAAAAATATATTGTCCATCAAACCAACAAACAAAAGGAATGTCAAAGGCTGATATAGGTCATAATAAATATATTGATTATATAAAAGAATCAGTCAAAATCTTTGGAAAATTTAATGTTCGTTCAATAATTATTGTTGGCCTTGAACCAATCGCAGAAACAAAGAAAGCCATAAAACAACTAATTGATTTAGGATGTTATGTTGGTCTATCTCCATTTGTGTTACCTGAAAATTTAAAAGACAAAACACTATTACTCCATAATTCAGTATCAGTAGATGACTTATTAGATTTAAATAATTATTTAGAAGAAACATTTTTAAAATATTTATCAAATTATTCTGACGAAGAAAAAAGAGAATTAATTGAAAATATGAATAATTCTCTAAATTCTCATAATAGACATAATACTGCAAATATAAATGGTAACATTACCCCTCTTGATTATAAGGAAAAAGAAAATTTACTAAATGGTTATGATTTAGATTTAGCAACATCTATTAATATGTTATAAAAACAAGTATTTAATTCAAATTGAACTTAGGTTCAATTTTTTTATTATTAATTTTCCTAAAAAATTCTATATCTTAAAAACTACTAATGTTTTTTCACTACCATACTTTTTATAATCTTCCTTAGCTTTTTCTGCTATATATTTGTCAACTTTATCTTTTTCAAAGTTTAACATAATATTAATAAACTCTTTATCATTTAAAAAATTAGTTAAACCATCACTATATACAATAACAATATCCCCTTTATCCAAACTAATACTTCCTTCTCTGATAAAAGAAACAGCAACCTCTTCGCCAGTTAATGCTCCATAAGAAACACATTTTCCATCTACTATATTATTTAAGTTATTTCTATACTTACTTCTAACAATTTTTCTTGCTTCAGGCAAATTCCAAGGAATACCAATTTTATCTATATATGGATCACTAAATAACTCTTTATCATCTTGTGTTTTAAACTTTATATTACCATATTTATCAAAAACAATAACCCCACAATCACATATATAAGAATAATACAAAACATCATCTTTAATACTAATACATGCAGCAACAGCCCCATAATAATCATTTTCTAAGTAATCACAACTCTTAATATATTTATTGTTTAAACTTTTAACAGCTTCATTAGCCATAACTAACCTTTCTTTTAATGTTCCACTACTTTTTGAAAATGAATTACAAATTTCTTTAGCTGCCAATTCTCCTCCACTAGGTCTAGGATATTTATTTAATAATTCTTCTTTACTACATGTAGAAAAATCACCAACACCTATCGGATCCCTAGTAATACCATCCGCAACTATTGCTTCATTATCACCCACATAAAAACAATCTTCAACTGGAAAATCATAACCAACAGTTAATATATTATCAAAAGTATTTCTATATATAATTTCACTCATAAAATTTTCCCCTCTATTAATAAAAACCTCTAAATATTTCTGTAATTTTTCCCATATCATGTTCTGAAGACATAATACTAATAACCAAACGCTTCTCTTTATTAATTATAATATACTGGCCATTAGAACCATCTCTAAATAAATATCCATCTCTAGATATAAAAGTATAATATCCACCACCACATTTAGGAAATAATCTTTTTTCATTATACAAATTAGGTGTCTCTACCTGTAACTTTGTCATCTCTCTAACCCAATTACATGGCACAATAATATTGTTATTAAATATACCATCATTCATAATTAATACACCTAATTTATGAAAATCTTTTGGTAATAAAAACAAACCTGTACACCCAGGACAATAATCCCCATATTTATCCCATTTATATTTTTTAATATCCATCTTATCAAAAATATTATCTTTAATAAACTGTTCTAAATCTATATTATGTTTTTTTCTAAATAATACAGATATAATAAAAGGTTCAACATTATTATAAATATATATAGTATTAGGTTCATTTTCGATATCAATATTAAGAACATATTCAAGTAACGTAGACTTATCTAATTGTTTTTCTTTTATTTCTTTACTAGACATAAGCATCTTATTATATCCCGTAGTATGTGTTAACAATGTCCTAATAGTCCACTATTTAATTATATCTTTATTTCTATTATTAGATATATATTTTTCTAAATAAGGATATACATTTTCTTCTAACGAAAATAAGCCCCTATCAATAGCTATACCCATTGCCAAAGCAACAAGCATTTTAGAGCAACTTCTTAATTCATGCAATTTAGAAGAATCAATAACTACATCTAAATGATCATTATCTTGTATATATAAACTATCAATAGATAATCCATATTCTTTAATCCTATCCATAATACTATCTATCATTATCTTCACCTTTTCAATCTACTTCTTATTATACATTAAAAAACACCAATATAGGTGTATTTTTACTAATCAAACTTAAACCAATTTCTTTAATGAAACAATTTCAAAATTTAATTATTAATATAAATCATCTATCAAAGCTATAAATTCTTTATATTCTTTGAAACTATAATCAGTCAAAGCATTTATTTTATCTCTATCAATATCAGCATATTTATCATATATATTAACAACTTCAATTCCAGCATTCTTACTTGCTAAAACACCAGTATAAGAATCCTCAAATATTAAACACTCACTTGGCTTTGCATTATAATAAGTCATTACTTTATTGTAAATTTCAGGATCAGGTTTTTTATTTTTTACATCTTCCTTTCTAGTAATTAAATCAAACACTTCAGCTATATTCATTTTCTCAAGCATTTTCATATTTCTTTTTGAATAAATATCTAATTGAACTTGTGTAGTCATAGTTGCTAAAACCAACACAAACCCCAGTTCTTTTAATCTTCTTACTAACTCTGCCACATTAGGTTTAAAATCTGTTTCTTTTTCTAAAACTTCTCCAGATATTTTCCATCTTCTTTCTAATAATTCCTTAGGTGTCACATTTTTAAATTCATACTTATTAATTAAATATTCACAAAAAGCTAAATAAATATCACTATCCTGGTTACTATGTAGAAAATTATCACGCATAATCTGAACATCATTCAAATCTACAGAAACCCCAGCATATTCTTCAATTAATCTTTGGTCAGTTCTGTTCCACACCCCAATAGAATCAATTAAAGTGCCATCCATATCAAATATTATATACTTTTTATTCTTTAAACATAAATTCTTCAAATCTTTCACAACATCACCATACTAAAATCAGTTGTCTTATATTTATTCAGATCTTAAACTTTCTTTCTTTTTTGCGACTAACTTATCATGATAAAAATAATTAATATATTTAATATTATTCTTATCACAGTAACTATTAATTTTCTTTGCTAAATCTTCCCAATAATTCATATTATTTTTTAAATAAATATCACAATAACTATTATAATATTCTTTATAATTAGTTTTAATATAATTTAAAATATCAGTCTTATAACTACCTCTTAAATTAAGATTCTCAAACCAATATTCATCTATATAATCTTTTGATACTTCTATTATCTCTTTCCAATCAGTTATATAAGGAAATATAGGAGACATAAATAAGACTGTATATATTCCATTCTCATGTAAAGTCTTTAAAGTCTCAAGTCTTTCTTTTATAGAACTAGCTTTATCCATATCTTCTCTAAATTTTTCATCTAAAGTATTAATAGACATACAAACAACTAAGTTCTTTATCTTTTTTAGTATATCTAAATCTCTTAAAATAAGTTTAGACTTAGTTGAAATAGACAAATTACAATCAGAATTAATAAGTTGCTCTAAAATATTTCTAGTTATAGAATATTCTTCTTCATACTTGTTATAGCAATCTGTAACTGATGATAAAAAAACATTTTTATGTGATATTTTATCTAAATCTATTTTTTTATCACATCTCTTAATATCTATAAATTCTCCCCATTCTTCAGTATGACCAGTAAATCTCTTCATAAATGAAGCATAACAATATCTACACCCATGAGAACAACCAACATATGGATTAATAACATAATCACTAGCTGGTAAATTAGACTTAGTTAAATAATCATTAACATCTATCTCTTTAACAACCATAATATTTCTCCTTCTTCAATAATTATTATAACACTCATTGTAAACCACCACAATTGACTTCACCTTAAGTCTCTGTTAAAATAACAACTCATATAAGGAAGTGTCAAAATGGCTGAACAAAAAAATACTAATATTCTAGAAATATTAATTAACAGTTTATGTAAGGTTCTTAAAAAACAAAATCTATTGGATGAAAATGATATTAGAGTAAAGTACCATTCAATTCAAGAGTTAAATGATAGAATTAGAGTCTTGATGAGATTATTTAATGCCATTTGTCCTAGTCTTTCATTTGTTGCTTTAAAAAATAATGAAAAACAATCTACTGAATCTTTTACCACCGGAATACTAACCCCACAAGGTCCAGTATCAATAAACTGTGCCCTTCATTTATGGGATGGATATAGATTTCTAAAACCCGATGAAGAAGTATATTTTAACACTAACCTTTCTAATACCGAAAAATGCGAGCATCTACAATCACTTACAAAGTGTATAATAGAAAGCCAAAATATAGACGTTATAACTAATGCTATGAACGAATCCCTAAGTCTTAAAGAATCAGAAAAACCATATTCATTTCATAAAGGACTATTAACCCCACCACCAGAGGTATCTCCTCCCCAAAAAAGCCCTGCTAAGAAAGAAATTGCCGAAGCGATAAGTACCATTATTAAGCATTGTAATGAAGCTAACCTAATTAATTATAAACACCTACAAATTGTTGATAATACACCTGAACAATTATTTAATATTACTTTAGAGCTAGTTTGTTTAATATCAGCACTATGCCCAGAGCTTTCCTTTGCCTCAGAAAAACATTATGATAAAGACGACAAAATGTTTGAAGATGACTTTATCGTTGGTTTTTATACATCATTTGGCCAAGTTTCTTTCCATTTTAAAAACCAATATAGAGATAGGTTCTCTCATCTACAATGGATAGAAAGAGCACCAAAATACGATGGTTATGACCACGCTGGCTTATTATATCGAATTGAATCCTTAACAAATTGTTTTACAAGTGGAAAAAGCGTAAATGATATAATAGAAGAAATAAGAAAGAATACAGCCTTACACCCATCTCAAAAACCACCAATATTATCAGGAACACAAAAATAACGACCATAATGGTCGTTTTTATGTATCTATTATCCACATCACTTATTAAATTCCATTAAAGTATCTTTTAACCAATCATATACTCTTTGTGTAGATGAAATACTTAACTGTTCATTAACAGAATGACAATTATCAATATTTGGTGCAATTGCACAAATATCTAAACTAGGAATATTATTAGCTAGTATACCACCTTCCATACAAGCATGTACTTTCTTTATAGAAGTATCTTTACCATATAGTTTTTTATAACTATCAGCTAACAACAATCTAATTTTAGACTTTTCCTTAAATGGAAAGAATGGCTTCTTAAAATCTACTTTAAAATTAAAATGATAAGTATCAGCCAATTCCTCTAATTTGTTTAATAATTCTTTTTCTTTTACTAAATCAGAACCCCTAATACTATATTTTATTATTAATTGCTCATCTTCAATAGAAACTTTACCTACATTAGCAGATAATAATGGAAACTTATCTTCTTTATAAGTATCTAATAACCCATCTGGTATTTCTCTTATAAAATTATAAATAACTGAACTTTCTACAATAGAATTACTAGCTTCATCTGAATAAATATCTAAAGAAAGATTATTATCATCTATACCTAAAGACAACTTAAGATTTCCAATAATTCTTCTTAATTCTTCTAAACTATTACTAGCTGAAAAAACTATATAACCTTCACTTGGTATTACATTATCTCTAATACCAATATTAATATCAATAATATTTTTATAGCTTAATTGGTTTAATAATTGAAATGCTAACTTTACGGCATTTAACCTACTCTTACTAATATCATCCCCAGAATGTCCTCCAGCTAAACCACGAATTACAAGTTTATAACTATTACTATTATCTTTCTTATAAGTTATTTTTCTACTTAAAGTTAATGAACACATACCTGCACTAGAAGACTCTATATCTGCTTCTTTTACTCCATCTAAACTAATTAATGTATTACCAGTTATTTTAGAATAATCAAAGTTACTTGCCCCTAGCATAGTAGTTTCTTCTTGTGTCGTAATCATTACTTCTATATTAGGCATATCTTTATCTTCTTGTAATATAGCTAAGATAATAGCTAACCCAATACCATCATCCGCTCCTAAAGAAGTTCCTTTGGCCTTATAATAATCTCCATCAATATAATATGGAATACCATTATTATCAAAATCAAAAGGTTCATTAGAAACACACATCATATCAGAATGAGCTTGTAAAATAATAGTCTTTTTAGAACGATTATTTTTTTTCAAAAAAACAGTATTATATTTCCCTACATTATATTCTAAATTATGTTCTTTTGCATAATTAACTAAATATTCAGTAATCTTCTCTTCCTTCCCAGATTCTCTAGGAATACTCATTATTTCTTCAAAATAATCAAAAACTGTTTTCATACTCTTACACCTCACCCACACTAATTTTTATAAATCTAAACTCTTCACTCTCTAAAAGAAACAATCAAAATTATTATATCATACACTATCTCATATTTTTATAATAAAAAATCAGATATTTCTATCTGATTGTAAATTACCTTTATATTATTATTTCTTGTTACTATAATCTAAAACAAGATCTAACATTATTGACTGAACATAATCTTTATTCATAGTACCTTTTTCAATTTCTGTTCTAATCTCTTTTTCACTCATATACATAACTTCTTGAACTTCAGCTTTTTGTAAAACTAATTCATTTAAATCAATATTTTTCTTCAAATAAAACATAAATCTAACTGGAAAATCTACTACTAAACATCCCAAATCAACAATATCTTCATTACTAATATCAATACCTAGTTCTTCTTTTACCTCTCTAATAATTGCTTCAATTGGCTTTTCATTATGAAGAACATGCCCCGCCGTAGCAGAATAAATATTACCTTTTTGCTTAGATGTTTTTTGTATTAAAAATTCATGCTTATCATTCTCAATATAAATAATTGCAACCGCAATACGCTCCCCATTAACAAAAGAAGCATCATCTACACTTCTATCTACAACTTTACCAGTTTTTTCACCTTTTTCATTATATACATCAAGTAACTCCATATAATTATCACACCAAATCTTATTATTTTTTCTCTTTTATAATGTATACTGGTCTTCCTTTAACTTCTAAATATATCTTAGAAATATAAGTACCAATTACTCCTAAAAAGAATAATTGTACCCCTCCTACAAATAAAACAATACAAGCTAGTGATGGCCATCCACTTACAGGATCTCCAAATATTAATGTTTTAATAATGATAAATAGTATTGTAATTAAAGATAATAAACAGAATAACAACCCAACATAACTAGCAGCATTTAAAGGTGCTGTTGAAGAAGAAGTAATACCCCCAACAGCATATTTTATTAATTTCTTTAAGCCAAATTTAGATTCCCCTACTTTTCTATCAGGAGCTTCATAACTAATCCATTTAACATTAAAACCAACATAATCAAACATACCCTTCATGTAACGATTATATTCATTCATAGATAAAATAGAATCAACCATCTGTCTAGTCATTAATCTATAATCTCTTGATCCAGGCTTTTCTTTGGAATTAGCAACTTTAGTTATTAATCTATACCATAAATTAGTAAGTCCTTTCCTAATAAAAGAATATCCTTCATGTGATACAGTATATAATGCACAACAATCATAATTTTCTTCCTTTAAAGCTTTGTACATTTCTTTTAATAGCTCTGGTGGATCTTGTAAATCTACATCCATAAATGTCACAAAATCACCTTGAGACTCTCTAAGCCCCGCTAACATACCTGCTTCTTTTCCAAAATTTTTAGAAAAAGAAATATAATGAACTCTTTTATCATCATCCTGTATTTTTCTTAAAACCCTAAGAGTCCCATCTTTTGAACCATCATCAACAAAAATAAATTCAAAATTAACATAATCCATTTCTTTAGTAATTTTATCCATTTCTTGATGAAACAAAGGAATTGCCTCTTCCTCATTAAAACATGGAACAATAATTGAGATTAATTCTTTTTTAGCCATATTTTTACCTCCTAATTATAGTAAAAGATTATATATTTCCAATTTTTCCTAACTATTTTTAAATTAACATCTTCACCTATTTTATAGTATTCTTTAAACTTCTTAATATGAAATTCATCTGTTGGATTTATATTACAAGGAGCAAACCCAGGATAAGCAATCAATTCTACCTCAGGTAAGTGTTTTTTATTAGCCTCTTTAATTATCTTTTCATTTGCTAAATGAGTTCTAAAAATACTAATATAAAATATTAAATAAAATATCATACCCATAATAGTAACTATCTTAATAGAATATTCTATAATTTTATTCTTTTTATAATATCTATCAATTATTATTAAGTAGCAAACTCCTAAAAATAAATAAGTTGCAAAACTAGTCCTATACCCCCAAGTAGGAGACATTAACATAACACAATTAGATAATATACCCATAGAATAAAATATAATAGGCAAAATATCTTCTTCTTTTTTATAATTTTTTATTAATAAACAGAAGTTAACAATAGTTAATATAAAGAAATAAATAATAATAAATATATTTTTCTCATTTATATATATCGTCTTAATATTAAAACTATCAAGTAAATAAATAATTGCAAAGAAAATAGGAATTAATTCTAAAAAGTATAATCCAATTCTATAATACTTATTATTAATATTATTCTTTATCAACAAGTAATTACCTATTACTAATAATAATACTAAATAATAATTAACATGATAAGTATATATAATTAAATTAGGAATATTATAAATTATTTTTCCAAATAAAGATAATTTATTAAACTCCAAGTTCTCCATTCCACTTCTAATTTTATTTCCAGGAGAAAAATACATAACACCAAAACTTATTATAGATATTAATAAGAAACTAATTAGTTTTTTATTAATTTTCTTATTTTTATAATAATCTATCCCTATAAAAAACATATTTAAAAGTATTAATAAAACAGCCATATGTTCAATAAACATCGGAATAATAATATTAAGTATTACTAACAATATATTAATATATTTACTACTATCTTTATGATAATAAAGTATATAAAAATACATTAATAATAATGGCATTACAAATAGATAAGTAATATTACCTGCTAACCAAGTAACAACCTGGGAAAAAGTAAAAACATTCATAAATAATATAGTAGAAATTACTAATACTAACATAGTAGTTTTATTTTTAAACTTACAAATTTTATTAATGTAATAAATAATTCCTACTACAACAATTGAGTTAACTACATTCCATAACCATTTATTATAAGTAAGTATATTTATAAAAATTCTACTAACAAGTCTTCCTTCCCAAGTAAAATACATTCCAATAGCTTGCCCTATCATATGATGAAACCCTTGAGCACCTTCAAGATAATTACCCCAATCATCTCCTGATATTGGACTTAAAAAGAATATAAAGGTAAAGAATAAAAACAATCCTACATATATTTTATTATCTCTAAGTATCTTCATATTTATCCTTCTAATATAGCTTTAATTCTTTTTGAAGCTTCATTTACTTGATCATAATCAGGGAAAGTAACACCTACTTCTACTGTTTCTAAATGACCCATAGCAGTACCATCAACACCATCTAAATTTATACTTGTTATTTCATAATCATTATAGTTACTAATAAATGATTTAGCTAAATTTGTAACTACATTACGATTCATATCAGTTGTATATAAATCACTATAACTATTTAATACCTCTTCAAAATTTAATAAAGATGTAGTTGTCATAGACTTTTTAATAATACCCCTCATAATCTTTTGACAATTTTCAATTCTTCCTCTTTCATTATTTCTTAAATTCAATCTTTCTCTAGCAATTGCTAAAGCTTCTAATCCATTATATTCTCTACATCCTTTACTAACAGTAATCTTTTTACCACGACTATCATTATAAGTATTATCTGTTAATACATGAGTTGTAGTAAACTCATAATCAGAACAGAACTCTACTCCTCCTATAGTATCAACAATATCAACTAATGAATTAGTATTAACATTAACAATATAATCTATTTTTGTATTAAATAACTTTTCTAAAGCTTCTTTACTAACATTACTATCATATGCCCCTAAACACATTAAAGTATCTTTTTTATTATAAGCAGGAACATCAATATAATATCCTCTTAATATAGAAGTAGTTAATATTTTCTTAGTTTTAGTATTAATAGTAATTAATAAATTAAAATCTCTCATAATACCAGTAAAATCAGTACCATTTAAATAAATAGTATAACTATCTTTAACCTCTTTATTTACTTTAATTTTTTTCTCAACAGAAAACTCTTTTATAATCTTATAATTATTCTTATCATATAAAATAGTACCATCCATAGCATAATCATAATCAGCCTTACCTATTAATAAATAAGAATCACTATCACTATTCATAGAATTTAAAGCATGACTAAAACTATCTACAGAATTATAAGTATAGTCACCTAATTCTTTAATAGCTAAATCAACATCTCTAGAATACTTATAATAATCAACACTATGTTTAGCCTCTACCTCATCCATAGTATTTTTACTATTATTAACACTAGTAACAACAACATAATCTGTAGTAACAGTCATATATTCTGCAAATGTTTTATTAATAAATTTATTAGTTTTATTAAAATAATTACCTACTATAAAATTGCCAATAATCATCAATAAAGACAGTATTACACCTAAAATAAACCAACCTATCTTTTTAGTTTTAAGTAATAATAATCCAATAATAATATTAAACAACACTTCTACCCCAACTAATATATAAAAATATTTATTAGGTAAAATATCTAATCTATTTACATTAATAATTGCCAAAACTGTAAATAAAATCATTAGTAAAAAGAATCCTAATCCTACAATTTTTTTAATTACTCCATCTTTTAATTTACCTCGTTTTTTAACCATCTTTCTCTTCCTTTCTTATTAATTATTATAACATAAAAAAAGAAGTTCCCTTCTTTTTATTCACTAAATTTCAAATAAATAGTTTTTGCATCAGAACTACATCTAGAAATAGTAACATTTACATGATTACTAAACCGTATTGGGTCTTCTGCATCATAGAATAAAACAGACCCCAATATCGTATCAGCATCTATAATTTCTTGAAATCCCACAAAAGAATTATTATCACATACAGACTCTTCATTCAAAACAGACTTAACTTTATCAACCCTTACTTCATAAGAGCCCATTCTAATAATATCTCCTTCTTTTATTTCATATTCAAGAGAATAATCATTAACTAACACCAAATTGTCTAATTCAGCTTTTTCTTCTGTTTTTTTAACTTCAATAGCTTTATTACTAGTATTATTATTAATTCGGTCATAAAATAAACCAATAACTATTAATACTATCCCAATTAAAGCTAAAATAATTCCAAATAATCTCTTTTTCATATTAACACCAATTTTATTTTATCATATATAAAAGAACATAAGAATTAAAAGAATATATGTTTTTATTTACTTTACAACTATAAATTTAATGCTTCTAAATACTCTAAATATTTCAATCTTGCTGAACCAAGAGTTATAGAATCATCATGATTATTAATCATATCTATAATCTTTGAAATATCAAACCACTTAATAGCAGTAAGCTCTTCCTGTTGTATCTTAAACTTATTTTCATCACAAATAGCATAGTATACTCTAACAATTTGAGAATTGAAATCTCTTTTAGTAACTATCATCTTATCCAATATATGAAGATTATCTTTACTTATTTGTAAACCAATCTCTTCAAATATTTCTCTTAAGGCTGCCTCTTCTATCGTCTCTCCACTTTGTACATGTCCAGAACACAAACCCCATTTATTTGGACTATATCTCTTATCCGGCGCTCTTTTTTCTAACAAAACTTGTTTTTTCTTATTAATTATAAAGATAGACACTTCCCAATGTAATTTATTTAAATCATGGGCTTTCTCTCTTTCCATTACTTCCCCTGTCAAATTACCATATTCATCTGCTATATCTAATAATTCCATATTATACCTTCTTATAATTCTTAATTGCTATAAAAGTAGAAATTATTCCTAAAAAATTAGCTATAATTTCCGGAATAGAAAATACATATATATTATAAACCAACCAAATAAAGTAACAGTAAAAAGCTGTCTTCTTTACAACTAATTCATCACCATTCCATATAAATAATGTATATACAAGAGCCGCTACTAAAGGAAACAATGATAGAATTCCATCATAAGTAAAAAAAGCTGCAATAACATATAACATAATAAAAAATAGTAAGAATACATTATTAGAAAGCTTAGTATTTTTCTCCTTAATAATAATAAAACCATCTCTAATAATCGCAATTATTTTAGTAACACAACCACTATAAGCTCCTAATAATAAATAATGAACTAATTTAAACAAATTACATATTACTAAGTTAATCATAATAGACTTCTTGTCTTTTCTATGATAAGCAATTAAAGATATAAAAAGTGCCACAAATCCTATAATTTGAGCAATTATCTTAACCACTTAAATCACCTCTTTTGCTTTTTTCATAACTTCTTTTCTTATTAATGCTGGTTTAATAATAAGATAATCCTCTCCCCTACAATTAAATAGTTTTTCTAGTTTAGATTTAACTATAGAATCAGAGTATAAAATATAACTAATATTATCTTTTAAAGAAATAATATTTATAATCCATTTATTACCATAACTATTCATAATAGAATATATCTCACTTTTATTATCTAATATTTTTTTAATATCCCATATAGTTAACTGACCAAACACATCAGGAATAATATCATTTACATATTCTATCTTCATATCATTATTAATAGAAGTCTTTAAATCAGCTTCAATACATTTTTGACATTCTAAAAAATACTTTTCAGCGAAATTATATTCTTTTGAAATATCTTGTAATAATTTATAGGCATTTCTATCTCTATCAGACGTTATTTTAGCAGTAAAATTAAGCGTATTATCAAGAATTGCTGCCATTAATAAAAGAGCTATCTCTTTCTTCATTTTATTAAGTAATCCACACTTTTGATAACGTTCTACAATGATAGTAGCAACTGCTCCAATCTCTTCTATAACAGAATTATCCCAATAATCTTCATAGCCAGGATGATGATCAATTACTTCTATAACTTTCCCTATATCTACAAATTCAGGTATAAAATTAGGATTAGAAAAATCCAATAAAATAAACTTATCATCAGAATTAACTTTATAGTCATCTATTCCATATGGAAGATTAAGCAAACTTTTTGTAACACTAGAATTAGTAACAGCATTACTAACAAACTTCACAGAAATTCCTTGCATAGTAAGTAATTCACGGTAAGCAATTCCACTAGCATAACCATCTATATCTATATAACTCTTCCCAACAGTTAATACTACCATATGAAACCTCCACTATATAAACTAATTAAAAGTATAACATAAAAAAGAAGATAATAATATCTTCTAATTCCCATTTAAAGAAATACTAACTTTGCTTAATAGTTTTTTATTAAAGAAAAGGAACACTAAAGCAATTAATACCACTATTTTAACAACATACCAAATAATACCTGATTTTCCATATGTCATTCCTTCTTCATAAAATTCTTGTGGGTTATTATCATTATATTTAATCTTTATTGTATTTTTTACAGTATCATTTTTAGATACACTAACAATTATTTCTTGCTTATTACCATGAGTATCTTCAAAACTATAAATATGTTTATCAAAAACGTTATCTTCAGAATTTTCTTTTTCCATAACATAAGTTGCGGTTGTTTCTATATAGTCCTTTGCTTTTATGGTCTGTTTTATAATAAGTGTTTCAAATAATATAAATAATAATAATATAAAAATAATTATACCCAAAATTACTCTTTTAACAATTAACGCTATTTTTTCAATTGCCGAAGTAACTTTTAATACATTTTCTTCAATTTGTTGCTGCTTTTCAGGATCTATTTCTATAGTTTTATTAACATCTTCTGCATTACCACTAGGCTTTTTCACTAAAAATACAATTAATATAACAGAAACAACCAAAAAAATAATACCCATAAATTTGCTAGTAGACTTCTCATATTGTGTCATACACTTAGTAGGATTTTTAGAATCATAATAAACTTTATTTTTACTTTCATTTGGCAGAGAACTACTACCAGATTTAGACTCACATTTATATTCTTCTCCCCGTACTTTAAAATAATAAATTGGATAATACATTACTCCATCAGAGCCATCTTGCGCATTAGCATCAATCTTATAAGCCGTAGTCTGACTATCATACTTTTGCATATTACCAGCAATAAAAGTTAAGTAAATACCTATAACACCAAATACAGCAACAAACAAAAATATTAACCTACTATTCTTTTTCATTTTTCACACCACCACTCATTATATCTTATTTACAATATATCACTTTTTTACTTTTACAGAAACCCCTAACTCTCTTAAAAATTACTCTAAAAGAATACTTATTTCCCTGCATTTCATTTTAACTTATTCAATTTATACAATACCCAAGATATAAAATAAGTAATAAAAATCATTATAGGAACAACAATAAATATTGACAATAATCCAAGTTTCATAAAACCATACCAATCATATTCACTATTAACTACCCCATTATCCAAATGAATAATAATATTACCTATATAATATATCCCATATAAAACCATAGTAGATAACCCATAAAAAGTATATTTAAAATCTATTTTTGTTTTCTCAAAAAACACAAACGATATAAAACTAAGTATAGGTACAATAAGATGAAATAATAAATTAGTATTTTGATATAAAAATAAAAATTTAGATCCTAATAATGGTGCCAAATAAAATAAAGTAACAACAAAAGTTAATATAACACCTACCGTTCCAATATGTTTTAAAATATAAACAAATTGAGGTATTACTTCTATTCTTTTACTTAAATACAGTAATTCATATATAAACATAATAAAAGCTACTAACCCAACAATAATATTAGAATCAACAGTAAAGTATTTAAAAGCAGCCCATCCAGCAGATGTCAAATTACTTGCACTAGACATAAATTTAAAGCCTGTCACCATAAAGATTGTACCAATCAATACAGTAACAAATATTATGAAATTAAAAATCATTGAACAAACTATTTTTTTATTCATAAAGTGATCACCCTTTTTTCAATATAGACTATAAAGAATCTGAAATAGGAATTATATTTCCATCCAAACCAAAGCTTCATATTTTTTTAAAAATTTAATTTTCTAAATATCTCAATATTACCTTTATAACTCATAGGAGAAATAGGACTAGGATGATAAATTGGTATCACAATATAACCATTTATATTAAATGTCTTCCCTACAACATCACTAAATCTTTTATAAGAAATATCTAAAATACTTTTAGTAGCAAAATCCCCTAATGCTAATACTACTTTAGGTTTAATAATATCTAATTGTTTAAATAGATACTTTTTACAATTATCACTACATCTTTTTAAATACTTCCTATCTTTTGGATAACACTTAACAGCCTCCAAAAAGTAAGTATCTTCTAACTTATAATCTATTTCATCTAAAAGCTTTTGTAATACTACTCCTGAAGGTAATAATTTGTGATTAACATCATACCAAGCAACCCCACTCTTTCTCCAACCATTATTTGCAGGTGCTTCCCCTAATATTACAATATCATTCTTCTTACCAATAGAAACCGTTTTATTAATGAACTTTTCAACCATATCTCCACATAAATTACAATTATGTATTTCTTTATCTATATCAATTAAAAGCACATTATCACCTATTGCTACAATACCATAAAAAAAAGCTTTAAACAATAATAAAACTTTTATTTCTAAACATAAGCAAAATATCAAAAATTAAACCTAACTCTTAGAAAAATTATAATATCTAAATATTAAAAAAGTAACTAATGATAAAAGTACTATATCAATAACAGTACCAATATAAACAACTACACTTTGCCTAGAAGTAAATATATATAAAGTCCAACTAATACAAGCTACTAAATGAAGTATAGTAGTCAACAAACTATAATCATTACTAGATTTAGTCTTTAATAATTTAATTATTTGTGGAAATGTTTGTATATAATTTAAAACATAATAAATCGTACAAAAAATAGTCATTTAAATAACCCCTTTATCTGTAATTAAGCCCCATAATTCTTCCCAAGGCTTAGTAATAATATCTTTAATTTTTAAATTATTTTTCTCCAAATACTCTTTTATTATTAAATATCCATATACATATCCAGTTCTAGGATAAAGTCCAGTTTCTTTCATATCTGCAAACATATAAAAATAATCTCTCATAAGTTCATTAGTATCAATTTTTCCAATAAAATGCTTTTCAATTTTATCCATATTATCTTTTACCCAAATAGTAGTTTCTGGACTAACAATACAATAAATATAATCTTCTTTTCTGGGCACAATTTCTCTAGAATAATTGCACCCAATTCCTTCAACAATAAATCTTTCTCCAATAGAATTCTCAAAAATATCTTTTTTAAATACTTGCTTTCTAACAAAATGTGTAAATTCATGAGCTAATAACATATCTAAATTTTCCATTATTCCATCTGTAGATTCTAATAAT
This sequence comes from uncultured Erysipelotrichaceae bacterium, assembly GCA_902780585.1. Classification (GTDB taxonomy): domain Bacteria; phylum Bacillota_I; class Bacilli_A; order RF39; family UBA660; genus UBA3789. Next base: position 20,112 of record CACZGA010000012.1, read on the forward strand.
AAAACAGTAACATCTTCATCATTATACTTTGTAGAATAAATAGTTGTAGTATTAAGCCCAATAATAACATATATTTTATAACTATCTAAAGTATAATTAATATCTATCTCAAAATCATGAATTTTATCACTAATTACTTTCTCTAAATCAATTACTTTATAATAATCAATTGTTTTCTTAACTTTAGACATATAAGTAGAATCATTTAGTTTATTACGAATAATATTCTTATCTACTCTCTTTGGTTTAAAATACAACTCATTTATTAAATCACTATTTAAATAACCTTCTAAATCTATATTACCTTCAAATAATTCTTTACAAGTATTAATAATCATTTCATCACCTTATTTAAAATTCTTCCGTAAAAACATTTTAATTTCTTTTCGTAACATATAACTTTCTTCTTTAATTATTCCATCATTAAATTTTAAACCATAATGGTCTAAAAAAATCTTTCAGTTTCAGAAGATGGCGTATAAATAATATGGTACCCTCTAAAAATATCCACAATATTTATAAAAACTAATGAAACATTAAACTCTTTTTTTACATCTTCAAATATATTTTCAATAGCATTTCTATTTTCCCACCAAAAAACAACTTTATTATAACATTAGCTTTATACTTTCATCTAGTATTTCTTGTAACTCATAAACATCATCATCTTGACTAATATGTCCCTTACCACTAACTACAATACAATTAGCATTTAATAATTTCTCAAATTTATCTTTTTCTTCCAGCGAAACAAAATAATCATTATCAGAAAAAATACAACGAATATTACTTGTAAATTGTTTTATTTTATCAAAATCAATTGCTTCATTTAACCAAGGCAAAGCTATCTCATAAGACTCTTTATCACTAACTGCATAATCTAATAAATAAAGCCAAGGTGCTACAAAAAGTATACCCCCTATTTTACAAATATTCTTTGTTTCTAAATATCTCAAAATTGTCTGACAACCAATACTATGTCCTATAAAATATGTATCACTATCTAAACAATCAACTTGCTTATCTAAATAATTAACCCATTCATCTATTTTAGGAGTATTAGTATTAGGCATATTAAAACGATGCACTTTATTTCCTCTTTTAGTTAATTCCCTATCTAGCCATGGATACCACCCATCGTCCTTATCTCCATCCCAACAATGTACAATATAAATATTTTTCATCGCATCACTCTTTCATACTAATAATATAACAAAAAAGAGACTTTTTAAAGTCTCTATTAATTTAATTCCATAATTGTAAATGGATTTTCTTTAGTTCCATCTCCAGCTTCTATTTTACAAATATTCTTTAAAGATATTGCTGGTCTTACTCCTCCAGCCGTTCCTGTTCTATAAGCTGTATGAACATTATCAGTCATAGAGTGAATTACACCCATATACATATAAACAGCACTTTGTAAAGAAGGAGACATTGTCCACCATACTTGACCATTCGATAAATAAGTATCACTTTCTTCATACCAAGCATAACCTGCTAAAGCGCCCTCATCTAATGTTAATAAACCAATTGGATAATCAAGTGTTCCATTTCCATTTTCTTGCAACGTAGTAAATCTATCATTAGGATTACTACAAGTTAAACTAATCTCACCTGAACCAGCAACTCTATGATTAGCATTAAAAATTAATTTATCAGATAGTTTTCCTTCCTTACTCCATCCACCTAAATCTTTAATACTACGATCATTACACCAAACAGTATCTTCTAAATAATGTGTATACCCTGTCATATTATTTCCATACCACTCATCAATTACATTTCTAACATCAGATTTATTAGTATTAGCTTGATTAACAATATCATTATTAATTAAATCTTCAATTTTCTCTCCTCCAGATAATATAACATAATAATTACCTTGATCACGAGTCATAAAAATAAAGTTAACTGATGCACAACCAGTATCAGTTGTTTTAAAACAAGTATAGTGGTGTGTTACTAAATTGTTATCTCGTTCAGTACTAAAATTTTCATCTTTTACATATCTATTATCACTTAAAATATATTCGCCATTTTCATATGTAACATCATTAGCAAATATAGTACCATTAGCAATATTAGAATTAACTTTACTCTTAACAACATGTCCTCCTGAAGTATTATAACCAAAAGACCTTGTGTTATTGTAAGAAGCATTATAATTTATTCCAGTAGCAATCTCAGTTTCTGCCCCTTCGCTTAAACACTTACCATCAGTAGGAACACCATGATAAACAAGTTTTATTCCACCTGTTTCTGTAGTTCTTATTATTCTCCAACAATAATTCGCAAATAAAACATAATTATCTTCAACTACACCACGATAGTAATAAATTGGATTTTCATCATCAATACTTCCCGAAAATATATAATTACCTTTTCCATTAGTATCACTAGATGATTTTAAGAAATCAATACCATTTTCACTTTCTACAAACTCACTCTTTTGATTATCTATTGAAGCCCCATCTTTTATTATATTATTAAGATTTCTCCCCTTATATTCAGGAATAGTTATATTAGAATCAATATTAACATCACAAGTACATAACGCATTACAAATAAATGGAATAGCTAATGCAAATAACAAAACCGTAGTAAAATATTTTCTTTTCTTAGCACCCTTATAATATAATAAAACAACTCCTAATAAAAATATTATCATTATAAACCACAAAGAATCAGAAGAAGTCTTTGGGTTAATTAATTCATCATTTCTCATAAATTGAATAATAACAGGCTCAACACTATTATATTCACCATTTTGAAAGCCACTAGAATTTACTTTATTTGTATAAGTAACAATTAAATAAACCTCTTTTGTTTCATTTTTCTTAATTATATTACTATTATCTTCAGATACTATTTGATAAGAAATTGTATTATCACTATTAGAAATAGGTCCATTAATCTTATAATCTTCATCTGAATCATTCTTAATAACAACTTTATATTTAATATAATCATTAACTTCAAATAATTTAGCATCTAATTTTATAATATTATCTACAATTTCAGCACTCTCTACTACTCCATCTGTTTTTTCAAAAAAATCAATAGACAATAATTTTATACTATCATTATCACATACCTCAGCTTCTACAATTAAAGGTATAAAAAGAAACATTAAAAAAATAAATATAAATAATTTTTTTATTCTCATAATCCTCACCTATTATAATTATACCTCACATTTAAAAAAAGTAATAAAACAAATTTCTTCTATATTGTAAACAACTTGTATTTTTTAATAATTACATGTATATTTTAACTAATAGGAAGTGTTAAGAATGGATAAAATATCATTTATCTTTGATGAAAAAGGTGAATATGCCCCCAAAAAAGACTTAGAATTTGTAAAAAGGAAAAATATTGCAGCCATAATAAAATATAGAAATAAATATCTATTATTAGATTACAAAAATTTAAACTACAGTAAATCATTAGTAACAGGAGGTATAGAACAAGATGAAGATATGATAAAAGCCGTAACAAGAGAAGTAATAGAAGAAACAGGATACATAGATATTAAATCAATTGAACCAGTAGATTGTATTAATATTTCTAGATTCTATGTTGCTCACAAAAAACAAAATAGAGAAGCTACTTACTATCCGTTTTTAGTAACTTTAAATTCCAAAGAAAGAATAGATATAAAAGAAGAAGAATCTAGGGAACATGACTGTATATGGATACCAAAAAAAGATTTAGAAACTATTGACATCTTTGAAAATCATAAACTAATGATAGATGCATCAAAATAAAAGATATGATTAAATTTTCATATCTTTTTATATTCTATTTTTCAAATATAGGTTCATCTACTGTTATCTTTTTATTATCATAATCAACTGTAGCTTTTAACCCATAAGGAATAACACATCTAGGATAAGCATGACCAAAATTAACATTATATAAAACTGGAGTATCCAAATTGCTAAACACTTTTTTATAAACAGCTTTATATTCTTCATAATATTCTTCATCAATAGGTTTACCCACAATAACACCTTTTACAGATTCTAATATCTTATTATCTTTAAAATAATTTAACATAGTCTCTATCTTTTCAGGTTTATTTCTCTCATCAGATGGCTCAATAAATAATATTTTTTCCTTCCATTCATCTAAAGTAGGTAAAATATCATATTTTTTATAAATTTCTGCTTCATCACCAAATCTTTCCCCAACATAAGCATTATATATAATTTCTAAACATCCACCATAAAGATTACCCGTAACTTTTCCACGACCATTGATAACTTCAAAACCATGTTTTTCCTTCATCTCTTTGCGAGGCTTACCAACTTCTTCTACACCATAACTTTCTCTATCTAAATACCATACTGGACTAGATATTATTTCATAACCATCTTCATCTTTAAAAAACTTTTCAAAATAACTTTTTGTATAGGGTAACATTTCTTTATCTAATTCTGCGATATCTACTAATAAACAAGGCCCATAAAAAGTAGTTAATCCTAATTTATGAAACATAAGATGATTATTAGTGGTATCAGAATAACCAGTAAATATTTTAGGATTATTTCCAACAGCAGTTTTAAACTCCTCATCTTCCATTAAATAAGGAATTAATTTATAAGTATCATTACCACCAATAGCTGAAATAACTGCCTTTATATCTTTATCCATAAAAGCTTCTTTTAAATCACTTGCTCTTGCCTCTGGGTGTTCTTTAATATAATCCATATCTTTCATAGCATTTGGCATAATAACAGGTACTAAACCAAATTCTTCTAATCTCTTTAATGCAATATCAACTTCATGTTTACAAAAAGGCATACCAAGTAATCCTTGTGATAAAGATACAATTGCTATTTTATCACCCTTTTTTAATTTTCTAGGTTTTATCATAATATCTCTCCTTTACTAATGACTTCTTCTAATCTATCTAAGAAAAATAATTGATTCTTAATTATCTTTTCCCTAGCTTTATCAATACTCATCCATTCATATTTATCCATTTCCGGAAATGACTCTATTTTACCAGATCCTCTAGGATATTCCATTTTAAAAGTATTACTAGTACAATGACTAATATCCAAATCAAGATTTGTATAAAACATAATAACTAATTTCTTATGACTTACTTTTTTAGATGCCAAATAATCAACAGAACCATTAACTATCAAGCCAGTTTCTTCCGTAAATTCTCTTCTAGCTGCAGCAAGTATATTTTCATTAGTACATACTTCCCCTTTCGAAAAAGACCAGCCACCTTCATCTATACCTTCCCAAAAAGGGCCTCCAAAATGACATAATAATACTTTTATATCATCATCTTCTATTTTATAAGTAATTATTCCTGCACTTCTCTTCATATAATACTCCTCATATTTATCATACCACAAATATTATAACTAAGTATAAAAAGGTAATACAAATCTTATTTTAGATATAATAGACAAATAAGTTGAAAGACTTTATAATAGAAAATACAATTTATAAAAAGGAGTCGAATATGGAAACAAAAAACAAAAGAATACTAGTAATAGCAACTCAAAAACTATACAAAAAAAAGAACTGACATAAATACTTCCACATAATGTAATATTCTTTCTGTAAGGAGAGGATATTAAAATGATACAAATAGAAGACCACGAAATAATAAAAGGCGTAACAAAAAACGCAAGAATATTACTAATAAGTATTGATAGAAGAATCTATCTAAAACTTAAACAAAAAGGCTACATCTATCCATTTGAAAATGTAGATTTCTTCTCAACTATTAAAGAAGCAGAAACCTTTTTTTCAAATAATCCGGAGTGTCTTAGGCAATACACAATTATTATAGTAGATGACTTCATCAAAAAACATTACTTACATAATGGTCTTGATAATTATTCTACAGTCGCAACAATAGGTACTCATAAAATAGATAATATAGATAGATTTGTATTTAAAATGAATAATTGTAGAATAGCTTCCTATGACACGTCAGATGAATATACAAATTATTTTTCCATTGATATATCACAATACATTATTTGGTATATAAACAAATATCTTACACCAATTATTATAAAAGAAAGACCTCTGCCAACTAAACCAGAAGAATTACAAATATTAATTACTTCCGAAGAATTATTAGGAACATATGAACATTCAGGTTTAAATATTACCTATGGAAATCTAAGTAATATTATAGAAGACTCTGACCACTACGATATTATTATTTTTAAATATAGAGAAGATATGGAAGAGATTGCTAATTTATTAAACAGAGAAAAAAGAAGAAAAACACTTTTAGTTACATATTCAAATAAAGTAAGTTATTACTATGATGGTATTAATAAAATAGAAAAATTCCCCGAATATGTCTCTTTAGAATATCAATTTGCAGATTGTAATACAAATGATAATACTATTCATCAGGAGTCTTTTTATATTTTATTAAGTCTTTATAATGACCCAGTAGAAACAAGTAAAAAAGCCATTCTAGAATCAGTCACAGCCATTTATAATCGTTATATTCCACTACAAGGATTTACCTTAAAAGAACCGGAAGATTATACTACCGAAATGGAAGAGGCAAAACAAATAGTATATACATAATAAATAAGGAGAAAACATGACAAAAGATGAATATTTAAATATTTTTATGCCCGTTGATTACCCAGAATTTATAGACAAATATTTAGAAACTCCTACCATGAAAAGACTACTTAATGTTACTCAATTTTGTGGTTGTGATTATCCAAAGCTATACCAACCAGCTTTCTTATATACAAGATATTTTCATAGTTTAATAGTCGCATATATGACCTGGCATTTTA